>QHYL01000627.1 GCA_003224105.1 Acidobacteriota bacterium
TGAAAGGCAGTTCTTGCCTAGACATAGCGCCTTCGGAGAGGACTACCTGTTATCGGAAAGCTGCGGCGACCCCTCCCCTGTTTATTGTAAGTGTTGCATCTAAAGCACTTAGAGTTTGCGTAAGTCGTTTAGAATCAACACTTACGAGATGGTCCGCAAGTGTTGATTCTAAAGGGGTTAGTTCACAAGAAAATGGTGCAATGCCCCTCTCTACCTCTTCGGTTCTCATCTCGGTTCATCCTTCGACTAGAGCGAAGGGGGAAACGAAAAAGCGGCAGAAGATCTGCCGCCCCAAGCCCTTTACTTCATAAAGCAGAGTATCACAAGAGTAAGAATCCGTCAAGGAAGAACTAAAATTGTGTCGTTAGCACATGATATGTCCGGTTGATTGGCGCGTGAAATTTCCGCTTCGGATCGACTTGAGGTAGACCACCAGCCTGGATCGAGAAGAGTGCCCCAATATCAGGAATCAGTAGTGGAAGCGGTAGCGCAGTTGGACGAAGACTTCGCGCGGATTGATATAGTGCGTGCCGCCGAAGGTGAAACTGTTGTCGAGCAGCACGCGGCGGTTGGCGACGTTGATGGCCTGGAGGTTGACGGTGAAGCGCTCACGAAACTCCCTGCTGAGCGCCAGATCAAAGGTTGTGTGCGGCTGAAGATGGTCGCCCGGAGCCATCTGCGGCGCGTCACCGTTGGTGAAGCCTGAAGCGTAGAATACGTCCGTGGAAGCGGAAACATGCCAGGGCAAAGAGAACTGTCCGCCGAGGTGCAGCGTGTTGCGCTGATCGTGGTCGAGAAGGCCGCAGCCGCCGCCAAAAGAGAAATCGGTGAGGCCGCCGTTGATGCCGCCGCAGCCTAGCGCAAGCTGATTGGAATAGGTCAGGTAGATTTGGCCGTGGTCGTGGATGCGCGGCGAGCGCAGAGTGAGTTCCCAGCCATTGATGCGCGCCCCTTCAATGGTGACGGGAATGAAAATCTCGGAGTTATTGAAATTGTTGTGGTCGAAGTAGTTGGTGGCGCGAGTGAGGAAGTTGTCGGCGTCGAGCGTCCAGCCGTGAAAGGGAATGGTTACTCCGAACTGATTTTCTTCGTCGCGTTCGCCGTGGAGCGGCGCAAAACCCAGGTTTTGATTCGTGGCCAGCTGCAGTAGCGGGCCGGAAACGGTGAGCAGGGGCGGCGCCTGGTAGAAATGGCCGTAGAAGCCACGGAAAACCCAGTTGAGTTTGGGGATGCGCACTGATGCGCCGACACGCGGGCTGGTGGCGTTTTCGACTACGCCTCCGGAAAAATGAGTTTGCCGGACTCCCGCATTGAGCGTGAGCCAGTTGGTGGTTTTGAGCTGGTCCTCGGCATAGAGAGCCGCCAGACTGCCGGAAGGATTGTCGGTTTCGGAAAGCGGACTGCTTGGCGAACCTTGGCATTGGTTTTGTGAGGGATCATTACAAACCAAGCCAAAAGTCTGGTGATCTTCCTGCGCAAAGCCGTATAAGCCCACGCGCAAGTTGTTGCGCTTCGCAACCCAGGAAAGCGTGGCCTGCCCGCCTGCATATTTGGAAGCGCGGTTTTCCGTGTCCGAAGAAGGGAAGTCCTGCGGGCTGCTTTCGTAGTTTGCGGAATTGTAGTGATAGAAGGGTGAAACCGTAAGCAGCAAGCCGGGATTGAGCGTGCGTACCCAGGAGAAAGCGGCAAAGGAGTCGCTTTCGGGATTGGCGTCGTGGAGGAATTGTCCCTGCGTGTTTGGATCGTTGGGATCAAACGGGACCTGGTAGAAGTCGCGGCGCGCCTGAGCAACGAAGCGAAGCTGGTCCGCGGGAGTGGCGTTGAAAATGAGCGAAGTGAATCCGCCGAAGCCATTGGCGGCGTCGTGAATCGCCGCGGTGGTGGGCGGCTCGAGCCCAAGATTGCTGCGATTGCCGTTGACGCTGGCGTAGTAGGCGAGTTTGTTGGAGTGCCCGCCAAAGTTGAGCTGATCGTCGGTCTGGAAGAAATTCCCCGCGCTGAGAATCAGCTCCGCTTCATTGTTGCGCTCGAAGCCCGTGCGAGGGGCGACGTTGAAGACCCCGTACGTACGATCGCCGTAGTCGGCGGAGTAGCTGCCGCGCTGGATTTCGAGAGCGTCAATGTCCTTGGGGTCGACTTGGGGCCCCACGTTGCTTGCGATGTTGGTGTTGGGAATGGGCACGCCGTCGATGAGCCAGCTCATCTGATGCCCGCCGCGGATGTGCAACTGGTCATGCGTGAGATAAGCTCCAGGAACAAAGTCGGTGATCATTGCGAGGCTGTTCGACCGCGAAGCTCCGGGCGTTTCCTGAATTTGCAGTCGATCGACAAGGCTCGATGGTGTAACGGTTTCCGATTGACCGGCGTCGGCGGAAACAGTGACGGTCTGGTTCTGTGATGGAAGCTTCAGTTCCAGATGGAGAATTGGCGAAGTGCCCGAGAGTACAGTGATCGATTGCTCGCCCGCGATGAACGCCGGGTCGGATACGTTGACGACATATTTGCCCAGCGGGATGGCGTCGAAGTGAAATTCCCCGGCGGCGTCGGTCAATGTGGTTTGCGAATAGTCTGAGGCGAGCGCCTTGAGCACGACTTTGATGTCGGGAACCGGGCGGTGCTGTGGATCATGAACGATTCCGCGGACGGTGCCGAAAACCGTGGCGCCCGCGCCGGTCGCTGTAAATAAAAAGACGGCAAGAAACAGAATGCGTCGCATAGGATTTAGTTTCCCCAAAATGAACTGGGCGCGCGGGAAAACGCGCGGAACGAGTGGATCAGCGAATTGGAAGGACTTGCCGCGGTTCAGGCGGCTAGAGGGGAGAGTCGAGGGGGAGGAGAGAGAGGCTCAAATGAATTGACAGAGCTTTGTGGACCGGAAAGGGCGATCAACGGCTCGAAGTTCGCGACTACTGAGAATGTGGCAGGGGCCGGAAGCACGAAAATAGCGGGCGCAACTGCGGGGCGGTCAGGGTTTTGACAGCAGGACATGCTGCATTGAGCTATGGCGGGCATCTTGTGGCCACAGTCCATGGCATGTTCGGGATTGCCGGGCGTTTGCTCGTGGTGATGCCCGTGAATTGGACACTGGGCGCCATGGGTGCAACAGGCACTGGAGTAGAGAAGCCATGCGGCTCCGCCCACAGGAGCGTAAAGCAGGACGACTGCAACGAGACAGAGCGTTGCGAAAAAAGAGCGCCAGCGGTTTTGGTTCCGAAAGGTCATTTGTAGTGCCGACCGATTCTAGCATACGACAAATCATCTCTTTTTCGCACAGACCGGTCAAATCGCACTGATATTCCGTGTGGGAGACAGAATCGGCGGTTGGGGCTCCTAATCTTGACTTGGCGTTTGCGGCGTCGCAGACTCGAAGTATGGCTCACGCATACGGAATTTACATTCGGTTTGATTTTGGGACGGACGAAGAGAAGGCCCAGCAAGCGCGCCACAAGCTGGAAGGCTGGAGGCAAGCATTCCGGTTGGACAAGCGCGTCCAGTACCAAGTGGACCGCCCTGAAAATGCCGCGCCAGAGACTGCGGCGAAGGCGGCGCCTGCGGAAAAAACCGCTGCCAAAACGAAAGAAAAACCCGCCACGAAGGCTTCAGGCAAAGCAACCGGAAAGTCGGGCGAGTCTGCTGCCCCAAAAGCCGGGGCGAAGTCCGAAGGCGCCGCCGACGGCAAGGTGGGATTGCTGGTGCGACTTTATTTTTCGCCTCATGAAAAGCTTTCCGAGCAAAGGTGGCTGGCACGGATTCCTGCGGAAGAGCCGTTCAAGAGCGCATCGCCGAAAGTAATCAATCACGACGATCCGGAATTCGAGGCGACGGACCAGCAATTTGAATCCCACCTGCTGACGGAAGGGCGGCAGCGGGCCTAAAGATTTATGGCTTGAAGGCCAAATTGGATGGTAACGCCAGACAATATTCCACAACCAGGAGATTCGGGTTGGGAGAGCTGCATGGGAAATCCGGTATAATGGACTCCCACGGGCCCTCAACCCCTAATTCCAAACACGAGGACGGAACGAATGGCGCTTCATACGCGCGTCAGACTGACGAAGCTTGACTCGTACAAAGCTCACGACCTCGACCACGACACGCTCATAAAAGTCTACCGAACTATGTATCTCTCGCGGCGCTTAGACGACCGCGAAATCCAGCTGAAGCGGCAGAACAAGATTTTTTTTCAAATTTCCAGTGCAGGACACGAAGCCGTCTGCGCAGTTATGGGGTTACTTTTGCGCCCCGGCGTGGACTGGCTCTTTCCTTACTACCGGGACCGCGCACTTTGCTTGATGCTGGGCGTTACGCCCTACGAGACGCTGCTGGCGGCGGTCGGCGCGAAAGATGATCCCAGCTCCGGCGGGCGGCAGATGCCGTCGCACTGGGGGCAGCCGCGGCTGAACATTGTGAGCAAGTCGTCATGCACGGGAACGCAGTTCCTGCAGGCCGTGGGCGCGGCAGAAGCCACGCAGTATTACCAGGGGCGGTCCAAGGCGCTGGGGCAAGCGAAGAAGGCGCCGCTGGGCGAATACGTCCGCCACGACGGCGAAGAAATCGTGTATGTGTCGGGCGGCGACGGAGCGACGAGCGAAGGCGAGTTTTGGGAATCGCTCAACGTCGCCTGCGCGAAAAAGTTGCCGCTGCTGTATCTGATTGAAGACAACGGGTATGCCATTTCCGTGCCCATCGAAGTGCAGACGGCGGGGGGCAGCATTTCCAAATTGGTTCGCGGATTCCCAGGGCTGCATGTTGGCGAGTGCGACGGGACGGACCCATTCGAAAGCTACACTGTTTGCAAAGAGGCCGCGCAGTATTGCCGCGAACGGCGCGGGCCGGCGCTGGTGCACGCACATGTGACACGCCCGTATTCTCATTCGTTGTCCGACGATGAAAAGCTCTATAAAGCGCCGGAAGAACGCGAAGAAGAGGCGCGTCGCGATCCGATTTCCAATATGGCGTTGCGGTTGGTGCGGGACGGAATTCTGGACCAGAAGCAAATCGAGAGCCTGGAAGCGGAAGTGGATGAAGAGGTTCGCGCGGCGGCGGATGAAGCTCTGGCGGCAGAACCCCCGGCCATCGACTCGATTCTGAGCAACGTGTATTCACAGGAGATTGACCCAACGTCGGCGGCATTCGAAGCGCAACCTCATTTTCACGGTGCGCCCAAGACCATGGTGGAGATGGTTGCGGTGACACTTTCTGACGAAATGGCGCGCGACGAACGCATCACGGTGTTTGGCGAGGACGTTGCGGACGCCAGCCGCGAAGAAAACTTGAAGCACGTAAAAGGGAAGGGCGGAGTTTTCAAGGCCACTTCGGGGCTACAGAGGAAATACGGTCATGACCGCGTGTTCAATTCGCCGCTGGCGGAAGCGAGCATCGTGGGACGGGCCATCGGCATGGCCGCACGCGGACTGAAGCCGGTGGCGGAG
>QHYL01000618.1 GCA_003224105.1 Acidobacteriota bacterium
AGTCAGCGGCGCCTCGAAATTCATTTCGTCGGCGTTGCCGTATTTCGCTTTAGCAATTGAGCCGTTGATGAAATACGCCAGGGCGCTGGCCAGCAGCATGATAATGCGCATCACGAAAATCCAAACGAGCAACTGTACTTGCACCGTGTTCGCGGCTGCCGTGGCTTTGGCGATCACCGCAGCGGAAGCAGTCTGCAGGGTCAAACCCACGGGCAAAAAGTGCTCTGGAGAAATCGCGAGCAAAATAAAAGTGATGAGCGCGACGCCGGTCACGCCGTAAGTTTCAAATCCGTCGGCGGTCGGCCCAACCGAATCCCCCGCATTGTCGCCGGTGCAATCGGCGATGACGCCGGGATTTCGCGCATCGTCTTCCTTGATTTTGAAGACGATTTTCATGAGGTCGGAGCCGATGTCGGCAATTTTGGTGAAGATTCCGCCGGCGATGCGGAGGGCGGCGGCGCCGAGGGATTCGCCGATGGCGAAGCCGATGAAGCACGGGCCGGCATAATCACCGGGTATAAATAGCAAGATGATTAACATCATCAAGAGTTCGACGGAGATGAGCATCATGCCCACGCTCATGCCGGCTTGGAGAGGGATGTGGTTGATGGGGAAAGGCTTGCCGCCGAGTCCGGCGAAGGCGGTGCGGGAGTTCGCGAAGGTGTTCACGCGAATGCCGAACCACGCCACACTGTAGCTGCCGGCCATGCCGATCAAGCTGAAGAGCAAAATAATGGGGAGGGTGACGCCGATGGATTTGCCGGGCACGGGAGCGAGCCAGCCAAAGTACAGCACGATGACGATGGCGATGAAAACCCAGAGCAGCAGGAGGAATTTGCCTTGCGTGGTGAGATAGGTCTTGCAGGTTTCGTAGATGAGTTCGGAGATGTCGCGCATGGATTTGTGGACGGGGAGATTTTTCAGGCGCGTGTAAATGACCAATCCGAAAACGAGACCGAACAGGCAAAAGAGAATGCCGAAGAGGAGAAGCTTGTGGCCGTCGATGCCGAGGAAGCTGACCGTGGAAAGGTCGGGGAGCTTCAGATTGGCTTCGCCGCCGGCTTCGTCGGCGCGGGCGACGGAGGCGGCAAGCAGCGCGAAGGCGGCTCCCGCGCCAAATTTCGTGAATTTCAAGTGATTCGTGAATCTCAAACACTGGGACCAGGCATTCGTTAGCCAGGTGCGCATTCAGAATCCTCCCTAATCCTTGCAAAGTTTGCGGAGCGATCGAATCTGTGAAAGTACTGGAAACGGCCGCTTACTGCCAGACTTGTTCGGCTGGGGCGTAAAGCCACAGCTACTCGGCCACGCACTTCTCGGCGCAGGCCGCGAATTGGATTTTGTCTCATTCCACCGGCAAGAGGCCGCCGCGCCGGTCCGAGTTACCCCTCGATACCGCCGGCGGGGCGCCTGCAAGACTGGGCGCCAGGGCAAGCACAAGTCGGAGTTTTATAACATTTTGGGGGAGTCGGGTCAAACGGCGCGCAGTAGGCAGTGGGCTACTTTCAGCAAAACGTGCTGCCTGATTCAAAGCAGCCGCTACCGCGCAGTATGACAGCGGGGCGTTTCGGGCAAGCTGATGATAAGATGCGGGTTTCATCCTGAACGGGCAGCAGAGCAGAGGCGCGCAGAACATAGGATCGAGTTCAGTACGGAAGAAAAGCGGCGGCAAGCCGCCGCACTCCCAAAAAAGCCTTCCCAACTTTGTGCGAGGCTCAGGTAAATGGAGACCATGGCGACTAAAACAGGTTTGGATGCCGCCCAAAGCGCCGCACTGCGGAGCGCCGCGGCGAAAGACCTTGGCTTGCGTGATTCTGCAGCAGCGGGGGTGCGGCACGATTGGACGCGGGCTGAAGTCGAGGAGATTTACCGGATGGCGCTGCCGGAGCTGGTGTTCCGGGCGCAGACGGTTCATCGGGGGCACCATGCTACGGACCGCGTGCAGACCTGCCAACTGATTTCCATCAAGACAGGAGGGTGCCCGGAAGATTGCGCCTATTGCCCGCAGAGCGCGCATTATGACGCGGGTGTGGAGCGGCAGGGATTGCTGGACCCGCAGCACGTCATCGAAGTGGCGCGAGAGGCGGCGGGCCGCGGCGTGACGCGCTTCTGCATGGGCGCGGCCTGGAGAGACGCTCCCGAGGGCAGGGAATTCGAGAACGTGCTCGAAATGGTGCGCGGCGTTTCGGCGCTGGGGATGGAAGTTTGCTGCACGCTCGGGATGCTGACGGAGCTGCAGGCCGCGCGGCTGAAAGAAGCAGGACTGACCGCGTACAATCATAATCTGGATACCTCGCCGGAATTCTATAGCTCGATTATCACCACGCGCGTTTATGATGACCGGCTGAAGACGCTGGCGGCGGTGCGGAAAGCCGGAATCACCGTTTGCTGCGGCGGAGTCCTGGGCATGGGCGAACGCGAAGCGGACCGCATCGGCTTGCTGCATCAACTGGCGACGCTCGAGCCGCATCCGGAAAGCGTGCCGATCAACATGCTGGTGCGCGTGGAGGGCACGCCGCTGGCTTCGATGCCGCCGCTCGATCCGCTGGAGATGGTGCGGGCGATTGCGACCGCGCGGATATTGATGCCGGCGTCGCGCGTGCGCCTGGCCGCGGGGCGCAAGCAGCTTTCACCGGAAGCGGTGACGCTGTGCTTCCTCGCGGGCGCGAATTCGATTTTTGTGGGCGAGAAATTGCTGACCACTCCGAATCCCGGCCCTGACGAAGACGAGCAACTCCTGCAGACTCTCGGGATGAAGCCACTGGAACCGCATGCCGC
>QHYL01000030.1 GCA_003224105.1 Acidobacteriota bacterium
CCCAAAGCGGCTCCAAAAAGGCGCCGGTGGAGGCTTTGAAACAGAGTTCGGCTGTAAAGAAAACTACTCCGGCACCCAGGGATTCGAGCCCCAAAGGGAAATCGAAAGATGCTTCGAGGGCTTTGGGTACGGCCGAGGTTGAGCCCGGGGCGGCGCTCGATTTTGAAACCTGCATGGAGCAGATCTGGGAGCAGCTGATCGCTACGCCACCTTCTCGCGGCCGGTCCATGACCACGGTAAAAGTCGGTGGCGCGCGCATTCTGATGTCGTCCTGGGAAGTCACGGCATTCGTGAGTGAAGACGGGCCATCGGCTGAAGACGTGCGGCGCGCCGTCGTTGCCCGTGTGCTTGTGGCCGCGGCGATGGAATCCGCAAAGGAAACAGGAAACGCCACTTCCCTTGACCGGGCGATGAACATGGCACGGGTGGAAGTAACGCGTTTGCAAGAGCGCGTGGACGTGGCAAAGCAAGCAAAAGACACGGAAGCAGCAGTAAATCTCGGCATCAGCACCAAGCGATTGCTCTCGACGCTGGACGAAGCCAGTAAGCTGTAACTGGCTGGGAACTGGTTGTAGCAGGCAGATTTTGCGTTAACGGAAAAATACTCCTGGAGCGGGATCTCTTTGCGACACGCCAACGTAGTCATACTCACCGACGAGACCGAATTTGCCCGGTTGTTGACGGCTTGCTGGCAAGCGGAGCGCCGGGCCCCTGTAGTGACGGTTCTGACCAGCGATTTGTGGCAAGAACAACAAACGCCGGCCAGTGACCTGGTCGTGGTCGGCCCAGTGCGCGACGGAAAACTGTCAAACGTGCTTCGGTCACTCGATCCCGTCACAGCAGTCATCTTGTGCGCTCCCGCGGATTCCAAGGAATTTGGGCAATTGCGAACCAAATACCCGAGGCTGGTCCACGTGCCCCTGAGGGAAAATTGGGCGCAAACGCTTCTGCTTGTGGCCGGCGAATCCTTGCGCCGCGTCGAAGCGGTCCGGCTAGCCCGGCAGGCCGAGCGCGCGGCTGCGAAGAACGAAAGTCACGCCACGCTAGGCCGCTACATGCTGGAGATGAAGCATAGCGTCAACAATGCTCTCACTTCCACGCTGGGGAACGCCGAACTGCTTTTGCTGGAACCGGGGCAACTCTCGTCGCAGTCGCTGGCGCAGATCAAGACCATTCACAGCATGGCTCTGCGGATCAACGAGGTTATGCAGCGTTTCTCATCACTGGCTTCGGAGATGCAAGAGGCTGAGAATGCTTCTCAAGCTGAGACGGAAGAGACCGACTCGCCGATCTCGCAGCGCCGTTAAGCTTCGCATTTCGCTCTGAAACTCATTCAGAAATAAAGACTTAACATCACACGACACAATCCGACAGGGAACCCGGAAGCTGGCTGCTGACGTGCACCTCTTCTCTTTGGAGAAGTATGGGGAGACTACGGCTGTGCAAAAAAAGGTCTTAATCGTTGACGACTCGCCGGCCGAAATCAAGCTGATGCAAAGCCTTTTGGAAAAAGAGGGATATTGGCCCGTGGGCCTGAACGACCCCATGCGCGTGGAGGAAGCCATTGCACACGAGCGGCCCAGCGTGATCTTGCTGGACATCGTGATGCCGGACCGCAATGGATACCAGGTCTGCCGTGACCTGAAACAAAGCGCGGAGTTCAATTCCATTCCGGTGATTATGGTGACTTCCAAGTCCTCGGCGAGCGATAAGTTCTGGGGCGAGCAGCAAGGCGCGGACGGCTACGTAACCAAGCCGTTTACGCGTGACGAGCTGCTTCGCGCGGTTCGGCGGTTCGTTTAATGGTTTTCGGAGACTGAGCAGACGATGAGCGACGATTTTCATCTTGAGCCTCTTCCGGCGGACGCCGAAACCGGCGATTTGCTGGAAGCGCTGGGCCCGATCGACGACCGGCCTCCGGAGTCGCAGTATTGCGTGTTCCGCAGCGGGCGAGAACGGTTTTGCCTTCCGGTGCTGGACGTCGAAGAAGTGCTGGAATGGCCGCTGGTGACGAAACTACCGATGAGTCCGGCGTACTTGCTCGGAATTTTCAATCTGCGCGGAGTGATTGTGGCATTGATCGACATTGCAATCACCGAAGGCCGCCGGCCCGGCCTGCTTCCAAAGCATGTGGTGGTCGCTTCCCTGCGCAGCGAGAACCATCAAGAAGACGTGCGCATCGCCATTGCGTCGGACGAAGTGATTGGAACTTATTCCGTGAAGAATGAAGATTTTCTCGAGCAGGCGCCCGAAAACGTGCCGCATTGCGTAGGAATGCTGCGGCACGACGACCGGCTCGCGCTGGTCATTGACTTGCGCCGGCTGCTTGAGGTGTTTCCGGGGCCCAGCATTTGAGTTTTGGAGACGGCGCCGGTAGATGGCGCGGCTCCGGTGAAAGGTTTTGGAGGGTGGCATGAAATCGCGACTGAGTTCAACAGTCTGGACGCTGGTCCTGTTCAACGGGATGGCTTTCCTCGCTGTTCTGTGGATGGCGTTTAGCGCCGGGAAGAAAGCTGGCGAAGCCTCTGGCTTCGACTTTAGCTCCCCCGGCGTCGTAGGAGCGCTGATGGTCGCGCTCGTCATGTCCGTGATCCTGGCGTGGCGCTTTGGGGCGCTGCTAGGGCCGGTGCAGGCTCTCGCGGAGTTCTCCGAGCGGCTTGCCGCGGGCGATCCGCGGGCTCGCGCTGAGGTCAATGCCACGAACGAGCTGGGTTACATCGCGGACAATCTAAACCGCGCGGTGGCCAAGGTTTCCAAAGCAACGAGCAACCAAGACGTTACCGACTCGCTGCAGAAGAACATCACGGACTTGCTGACGGTCATCAACCAGGTGGCGCGCGGCGATTTAACGTTGCGCGGCAAAGTCACGAACGACCAGCTCGGTAACGTCACTGACTCCATCAACTACATGCTCGACAACTTCACCAAAGTCCTTGAGCGCGTGCGCAAAGCGGCCATGGAAGTCACCGCCTGCTCCAACAACATTCTTGTGGCCGCCGACGAGATGCAGGCCGGCGCGACACAACAGGACCAGGAAATCACGAACACCTCGAGCGCCGTCGAAGAGCTGACGGTCTCGATGAAACAAGTCTCCAACAACGCGGAAGCCAGCGCCGAAGCGGCTCGCCGCGCTCTTGACGCCGCGGAACAAGGCAACCGCGCCGTGCGCGATACGCTGGAAGGCATGCAGAGAATTCGCGCTTCGGTGCAAGCCACGGCAAAGAAGATCAAGTCGCTAGGCGATCGCTCGCTGGAAATTTCGGAAATCATTAACGTGATTAACGACATCACCGAGCAGACCAACCTCCTGGCCTTGAACGCCGCCATCGAAGCCGCGCGCGCCGGTGACGCGGGGCGCGGATTTGCGGTGGTTGCCGACGAAGTCCGCAAGTTGGCGGAACACAGCCGCAGCGCCACAAAAGACATCGCATCCCTGATCAAGGCGATTCAGGCGGAAACGAACGAGGCCGTGGTGGTCATGGAAGAAGGCACCAAGGAAGTGGAAGGCGGAGCGGCGCTGGCCGATCAGGCCGGACGCGCGCTCGACGCGATTTCGAACGTCGTACGCCAGTCGGCAGAATTGGTTCAGGAAATTTCGCTGGCTTCCAAACAGCAGGTGCGTGGAACGGAAGGAGTGGCGCATGCCATGCAGATTATTTCCAACATTACGCGGCAGACCTCACAAGGAACCCGCGGCACGGTGGCAACCGTGAGCCAGCTGGTCAAGTTGTCGGATCATTTGAACGAAGCGCTGGCGCAGTTCCGTGCGGGGTCTAAGGTTGCGCCGGTGGTCCCGGAAACCCCGGTAGATCGGCCCGTCCCAGCGGGAGCAGTTCGTTAGTGGTCTACTCCCTCACGGATTGCATGGCAAGTACGGGCGTAGCCTAAAGAGTAGACGGGAAAACGATGAGCGAGCGCCAGGGACCAGGCCACGGGCTGAGCGAACACGAATTGAGTGAGATCCGCATGCTAATCGAAGAGCGGACAGGGATTTGCTTCGATGAATCGCGCGAGCGCTTCTTCTCCACTCGTGTTCGCGAACATCTGCGGGCCAAGGGGCTCCCGCACGGCACGGACTTGCTGCGGAACATGCGCAAGTCCAACGTGGAATACGAGGCGCTCCTCGAAAGATTGCTGACCCAGGAAACCAGTTTTTTCCGCTACCCGGGAGTTTACGAAGCTTTCGAAAAGCGCGTGTTGCCGGAACTGCACGTCAAGAAATTCTGGAAGAACCCGCGAACGCTGCGCATCTGGAGCGCCGGCTGCTCCACTGGCGAGGAGCCGTATTCCATCGCCATCACCATCGCGGATTCGCTTTCGTTTGCGGACTCGTGGAATGTGGAGATTCTGGCTACGGACGTCGGCCGGCAAGCTTTGAAGCAGGCGGAGCGCGGCGTATACGCGGGGCGGAGCATCGGCAGCGTGAGCGAAAAGCAGCTCGCAAATCATTTTTCCGCTGTGGAAGGCGGACAACAGCTCAAGCCGAGACTGCGGAAGATGGTTTCGTTCGCGCAGATGAATTTAGCGTCTCCCGTCTATCTCGGGCGCATGGACGCGATTTTTTGCATGAACGTACTGATCTATTTTTCCGAGGAGCGGCGCCGCACGGTGGTGCAGCGCTTCTACGAAACCCTGGAGCCCGGCGGTTACCTCTTTCTCGGGCACTCGGAATCGATTTCCAAAATGCCGGTGAAGTTCCAGGCGATCGTGCTGAACGATTGCATCCTTTATCGAAAGCCGACCGCCGGCGAATTGCTGAAGCCCGAATTGGTGACGGAGGGACGCGCGTGAGCACTCCTGAGCGCGAAGCCGTCGAGGTCTTCCTCCAGGAAGCGGCCGAGCACCTGCAATATTTGCGGGAATACGTTGGCGTGTTGCAGGACGTCGCGCCGCAACACGAGGACCTCGAACGTCTTTACATTGCCGCGCACACGCTGAGCGGAACCTCAGCGAGCTACGGTTTTCCCAGATTCTCCGAGATCGCAGGAAAGCTTGCGCACGTGTTTCAGTACGCCTTGAATGCGCCTTTGGGCGAGGACCTGCACGGGCCGCTGACCGAATTTCTTTCCGACGGCATTTCACTGCTCGAAACCGACCTTTTGGAAATCAGCGACACGGGAAATGAAAGCCTGGAAGACATCGCCGCTTTCAAGGACCGGTATCGCTTCGCGTTTCCCGCCGAGCCGCCGCCGCTTAATCTTGTGCAAGCGCCGGCGCCTTCACAGATTGCCGAAGAAGAGTTCGAAGAGACTGTAGCTGCAGGGCCCACGGGATCTTACTTCGATGCGCTTCCCGCCGACGATGAAGTGCCTGACGAAATCTTGGAGTTCTTCCAGCCAGAAGCGGAAGAGCATCTGCAAGTCGTCAGCGATTGCTTGATTTCACTGGAAGGCAACAACAATCCCGAAGAAATCAACAAGCTGTTTCGCGCAATTCACACCATAAAGGGTTCTGCGTCGCAGGTGGGGCTGAAGCGGCTCGGTGGCATCGCGCACCGCGTCGAGGATTTGATTGGCCGTCTGCGTGACGGCGAAATCGAGCCGTCGCCTGCTGTTGTGGATTTGTGCCTTGAATCTGTAGACGTTTTGAAGAAGACGCTTCATCGGCAGTGGGCTGACGAAGCCGAGATGCGCACCGGAGTCGACTCCCTGCTGGGGCGAATTGCGGAATTTGCTCCTCTCGAACCGGAAGAGTCGGAAGCGCAACCTGCAGCTGTGGAGGCGCTGGAAACACGCGGCCAGGCGGCGGACAAAGCTGCGGCCCAGACTGTCGCGCAAGTGAAGAAGTCCGCGAAGCAAGCTCCGGCAGGCTCTGCTTCTTCGACGAAATCTGTTCGCATTGCGCTTGGCCGTCTCGATCGCATGATGAACACCGTCGGCGAACTGGTGATCAACCGTACGCGCATGGTGGGCCGCGTCGGAGAACTGGAAAAACTCGTCGAGACCCTGAGTTTTTCAAAGGAACGGTTGCAGGGCAAAGTCGGTGAGTTCCAGGAAAAATACGAATTCAACCGCATCAGCCCGAACCGAAATGCCGCGCCGTGGAAGCCGGAATCAGCGCCGAAACTGCTTTCCAGCGCCGCGGCGAGCGACACATCCTTCTGGTCCGAGTTCAGCGAACTCGAAATGGACCGCTATGACGACGTGAACATTCTTTCGCGCTCCATGGCGGAAATTTCTGCGGACGTAAACGAAGTGCTTTCGCAGCTCGAAGGGTTTATCGGGCGCGTTGAAGGCGACATTGACGAATTCACCAAGCTCGCCCATCACCTTCAGGATGAAATCACCGCGGCACGCATGGTGCCTATCGGTACGCTATATTCGCGGCTGTCGCGCGCGGTACGCGATGCGGCGAAATCCACCAACAAGGAAGTGGAACTCGAACTCACGGGAAGCGAGACCGAACTCGACAACAACATTATTCAACAGATCTCAGACCCCCTCGTCCATCTCGTGCGCAACTCCGTAGCCCATGGAATCGAGCTCAGCAGCGATCGCGTTGCGGCAGGCAAGCCTGGCACCGGAAAAATCACGCTGCGCGCCTATCACCGCGGCAACCATATCTATATCGAAGTCGAGGACGATGGCCGCGGCATTGATTACCAGCGCGTGAAGCAGAGCGCCATCGAGCGCGGCCTGGTTTCCGTGGAAACCTCCGACCGGCTCACAGAACGCGACATGCGCGAAATGCTCTTCCATCCCGGATTCTCGACTGCCCCGGTTAAGACCGAACTCGCAGGCCGCGGCGTAGGCCTTGACGTAGTGCGCGCCAACTTGAACGCGCTGAACGGCGAAATCGAAATCCAGAGCATCACCCGTCAAGGGACAAAGTTCACCCTCAAGGTTCCCCTGACGCTGATCATCTCCCCAGCGCTTTTTGTCCGTTGCGGCTCAACCAACTTCGCGCTGCCTCTGGCCGTCGTCGAAGAAATCCGCCGCCTGCGCGCCGACGAAATCGAGGACGTAGGCGGCAAATTGCTGACCAAGGTTCGCGACGTCGTAACGGAAGTCATCCGCTTGGACACCTATCTCGGGTTGCCGCCACTCGAGCCGGTGAATGGATTCTTCCGCATGGTTGTAGCCAACGCCGGTAACCATCAAATTGGTTTAGTGGTTGAGGAAGTTCTCGGCAAGGACGAAATCGTCATCAAGAACCTTGGCGAATATCTTCGCCGCGTGAAGCTTTTTCCTGGGACCACAATTGCCCCGGATGGCAGCCTGATTCTGCTCATTGACCTGAACCGTATGGTTGCTGCCGAACCGGCCGAGCATCGGCCGCTTCAAGCAAACGCTAGTGCTGCGCGCATTTTTGCGCCGGGCTCAGCCGCTGTAGCGCGGGGCACGATTCCTTCCGAAGCCATCGATCGCGTCGAGCAGGAACGCGTCATCGTCGTGGCCGACGACTCCATCAGCGTGCGCAAATTCGTGGGACGCATGCTGGAAAAGAACGGCTATCGCGTGAAGCTGGCCGCGGACGGCCTCGAAGCTGCCGAACTCGTGTCGCAGCACGGCTGTCATCTGGTCATTACCGACCTCGAGATGCCGCGCATGACGGGTTACGAGCTCATGGTCCAGTTGCGCCAGAGCCCGTCCAGGCGGCGCATTCCGGTGATGGTCGTGACTTCGCGCGCGGGCGCGAAGCATCGCGACCGCGCGATGAAGGAAGGCGCTTCGGCCTTCTTGACGAAACCGGTTCAGGAGGATCAGTTGATTGCGGCGGTAGAACAACTCTTGGGAACGGAGGCGTCACGCCCGGCCGCGCCTGTGGCGTAGAAAGAAGATGGCAACCCCCTCCAAGAAAATCCGCGTGCTGGTTGTGGACGACTCCACCTTCATGCGCAAGGTGTTGGAAAACATTTACAGCAGTGACGACCAGTTGCAGGTAGTTGGCACCGCCAAGGACGGCCGTGAGGCGGTCTCGATGGCCGAATCGCTGAAGCCTGACGTTATCTCCATGGACATCAATATGCCGCACGTGGACGGGCTCCAGGCGACTGCGGAAATCATGACCACGAACCCGAAGCCCATTGTCATCGTCAGCTCCGAATCGCGCGAAGGCGCGGCCAGCACCCTTCGCGCGCTCGAACTCGGCGCCATCGAATTTGTCGCCAAGCCATCGAGCGGCATCGACCTGGACATGCAGACCGTCAAAGAAGAGCTTCTGCGCAAAGTTCGTATGGCGGCCAAAGTTCGCGTGGTGCGAACCGCCACGCGTTTGGCTTCCACTATTCAGGGCGCGGGAGGCGCTGCAAAGCCGGCCTCTGCTCCGAAAGCCAGTCCTCGTCCAGCAGCAGGCAGCTCGAGCGATCAACGGTTTCCCGTCGTCGTTTTGGCGGCCTCAACTGGCGGGCCGGCAACGATCATGCGCATTGCTCCGGGCTTCACGCGCGACTTCCCTGCCGCCATTATCCTGGTGCAGCACATGCCCGCGACGTTCACTTCGCAATATGCCGCGCAGCTCGCCGAATTCACCGAAATCCGTGTGAAGGAAGCGGAATCCAACGAGTCTCTCGCGCCCGGCACGCTCTACATTTGCCCCGGCGGACAACATCTCCGCATCACACCGACAGGAAGAATTCAGCTCGACGGCACGGGGGGCCGCATCAACGGATATCTGCCCAACATGGACGTCACCATGGAGTCCGTTGCCGCTTATGCAGGTCCTTTGAGCATTGCCGCAGTACTCACCGGCATGGGCAATGACGGAACCAGCGGCGCGAGAGCGATTAAGAATGCGGGCGGGCTCGTTCTGGCGCAAGACGAAGCAACCTGCGTGATTTTTGGCATGCCTGCCGAAGCCATCAAAGCCGGCGTCGTGGATCAAGTGCTCAGCATTGATGACATTTACCAGGCGATTGAAAGGCGCGTCGTGGGGATTTGCAAACCAACCCCGGCGGGAGTTCGCTGATGTCCATGGCGGCGCCAACGAAAGCCGGCCCCCTGCGTTCGGAGCAGATCATTCTGTTTCGTATTGGCGAGCAGCTTTTTGCGTTGTCTTCCTCCTCGGTTCAGGAAGTGCGCAGCGCTGACAGCCTTTCCGGCGGCGCGCACGAAATCAGTGCGCCGGGCATCGACAAAGTTCGCCAATTCGTGAGGCGCGGCCCCAATACTCTGTTTCTCGTGAGCGGCGCGGCACATTTTGGGCTTTCCGCGCCCGATGGAATTCTTGCCTTTGTGCTTCGCAACACGCGCACGGCCTTGCTGGTTGACAGCATCGAGAAAATGACCGCCATAACGCGCTTGCAGGCTCTGCCCCTTTCGTTCTGTCACGAAGAGCGCCAATGGTACCGCGGTCTCACGGCGCTGGACCAAACCATTGTTCCCGTCGTGCGCTCCGAAGGATTTTTGTCGGACGATGAATTGCTGATGCTGGAAGCGGCTCTTCCTCCTCCGGAAGTCACGAGCGAAGACACCGAAGCCGAGTCAGACACCGACTTTAGCGAGGAATTGAATTAAGGCATGGGTTAAGACAAAGAATTAAGGCCATGACTCTCTCTACCGATCTCGAACTGAAGTCCTTCGTTCTCCTGCGCCTTGGGGAACGGCGATTTGCCGTTGCCGCCTACGGGACTGCCGAATTGGTCGCACCGAGCCGCGTTTTTCGTTTTCCTCACAAGACCCCGAAAATTGAGGGAGTCATCTTGCGTCGTGGGAGAATTGTTCCGGTTTGCGACATTGCCGAAAAGCTAGTT
>QHYL01000031.1 GCA_003224105.1 Acidobacteriota bacterium
TTGCTCTCGGCCCGCGCCCCAAGCGGGCAGGTGGCGCAAGCCAAAGCAAGGCTGGCAACAAGAGCGATGCATCGCGTGTAGAGCTTAGAATTTCGCATGGTTTCTCCGGGAGTCCGTGTTAGAACGGGTGCGCCCCGTGCGCGCCCATCACGAATAGAAACTGGAAAAGGAACTCATTGGCATCGGTGTAGCGAGCATTGGTAGTGTCCCACAAATGTCCGTAGCGATACTGGCCACGGATCTGGCTGAACTCGCTCGGCCAGTAGGTCAGGATACCGGAAAAACCACTATCCGTCAGGCTCGCGTTCGTGGCGCGGCCGCTGCGATCGAAGCGTCCGCCGATCGTCCATCGGCGGTTCGCGCGGTACTCCGCCGAAGAGTACATGCCGAAAGCGTGCTGCGTTTGGAAAATGTTCACCGGGGAAAGCTGGTCCCGGGCGCTCCAGAAAAGTTCGGTACGGAGCAGGAAAGAATGATAGATAGCGCGGCGAAGAGGCTTCCAGCGAAGCGTTGCGTCCGCGCCATAGAGATTGGTAATGAAGTTGTCCGGATTGAGCGTTGTTCCGACGCCGGCATTGTTGTGGCCACGGGCATAAGAACCGCCAAGATCAATGTTGGTCGATTCGCCAAGGTCACGGTAAAGACGAAGATGCCCGACGGCGCTCACGTCCTGCCGCTGATTGGCGGTGAAAACATCCGCAGAATCACCACGGTACACCTGGGCGGTTCCCTGGAAAAACCAGTTCTTCGGCGCGGGGAGGAAGCGTGAGAGGGAAATACCGGCGTCATCAATGCCGTCTTCGCCCCCGACGAGATTATTGGTCGCCAGCGGCCGGTCTATGAACGGCAGCGCGTGATTGTGAATCGTATTCACTTTGCCGAATTCGGCGCGCATCTTCCCAACTTTCAAGAGCAGGCCTGCCGGTAGCGCTGTAAACGTGACGTAGCCTTCTTCGACGTTTACACCCGTTTCGCCGAACGAGATGAAGGCATCGGCGCGAGCGTACGGGTCAATGATTGCTTGCATGCCGACCTCGGACTCATGCAGTTCCAGCGAGCGCGACGGAGAAATGGCGTTGCGCCCCGCCGTGCCGATAAAATCTCCAATCAAGCTGATATCGGGATTAAGGAGTTTGGCGTTGGACGTAGCTCCACCATACGTTTGCGTCTGAGCGAACTGGGGCGATGCCGGACTCGGGGCCGCCTCTGGCGTGGCCACCGCAGGGCTAGCCGGAATTGCAGACGCCAGTGCCCCTGGCTCGATGTGCGACGACGCGAGCAAGACGCGTTCCGCAGGCCGCGGCTCCGCAGCCTTCGCGTCACGCAGCGCGCTCAATTCGCCGCGCAACAAAGCCACTTGATCCGCGAGCGAACGCACCTGCTCCTCCAGCGCTTTTACGCGCGCTTCTTCTGCCGAAGGCTCCTGTTTCTCCGCACTCTGGCGGTCTACGGGCTTTTCCTGGGCGTGAGCTGGGACGGCGAGAAGAACCAACAAAGACAAAATAGAAAATCGTTTCATTGCACTACTCCTGGATGAGAATTTGAGATATGCAGACCAGCATGGGCGGCAGAGACGGCCACTTTTAGACCGGCCAAATGCGATGTAAAACCTATTCTCAAGTGGTACTCCTCGCGCGTCCCGCCAAAAAGCGGACGGGACAACTAGCAACCGGGTAAGGGAATCAACCAGGGATAGAGCGGCTAGCTAGAGCGCGGGAGGCGCGCGCGGAGAAACAGCGCGCGGAAAAGCGGAGGAAACTGCAAGCACCACGGAAGCCACTTCCAGCCGGTTCGCCGCGGGAATCAAGGCCACGGTCGGCGACTGCGCAGTGACCGCGGAGCCTACCACCGAGCAGACCGGGCAGAAGTGCGTAGCCGAAGGCGAAGCAGACAGGTCGGTGCAGAAATGGAATTGCGCCCCCAGGAAGATAATCCCCAGGAGCAGCGCCACTACACGGACACGGTATGCTTTGCTACGCATGTGCCTAATAAGACGAAGCTTAAGCTGGATTGGTTGCAGGGTCAAGCACGGCCATGCCGTTCCAGTTCCTCCCCTACAACGTTCTCCGAACGCTTTGGCGGCCTGCCTCCTTTCCTTCGACCAGCCTTATCGCTCAACCGACTGAGGAGCACGTTCCAGGCGATGAATCGAAACGACCTTGGCGGCCTCTTTGATCTCTGGCCGGTCGCCGGCAAAGCCGCAGCAGGTCATGAATTGCAATAAGTACGACTCTGCGGCAGCGTGCATCTCCGGCGTATGGATGGAAGCGGCGGCGCGCATCGCGCCGTAAAGGCTGTCAAAACGGTTGGGGGAAAGCTTCAAAGAAGCTTTGTATTCGGCGAGGGCGTCGGCGGGTCGCTTGAGTTCCACGAGCATGTCGGCGAGCATCTCGCGCGCCGGGATACCGACGGATTCGCCGCCGTTTTTGTCCTGATGGTCGGCGGCGGCGCGCAACTCGGCGAGGGCTTCGTCGGATTTTCCCTGGGCGAAAGCGAGCCATGCTTCGGCTTCGCCAAGGTCGGAAGGCTTTTCCGTGGATGCGCGATAGCCTTCTTTGCGCGAGCGCTTTTCGCGTTCGGCGACGAGCGCGGTCAGTTCCTTTACGGCGGATTCCGCGGCGGGAATGTCTCCGCTGCGCGCGGCGCCAATGGCGCGCGCCCAGAAGGTCGCGTCATCCCAGTTTTTGCGATCCGCAGGGATGGGAAGCGCCGCCGCTTCCTTCCAGCGATGCAACTCGAGAGCGGTGCGCGCCGAAAGATAGTCGCGGTCGCGGGCTTTGCTTTCCTCGGTGGCGCCCACAATGTGGCTGGTGTGCTCGATGACTTCGCGGGCTTTGGCTTCCTGGCCGGATTGCAAGTAGGAATAGCTGAGGAAGTCCATGGCGTGGGTCTGGTAATGCGCTTCCGCAAGGTGCATTTCCGCGGCGTGCTCGCCGGAAGCGTTGGCGGCAATGTTGGAGTTGATGGAATCCTGCCAAAGGCCGAGGCGCACAAAAATGTGCGACGGCATGTGCAGCGCGTGGGAGGAGTCGGGCGCGATGGCGGCGTAGCGGCGCGCGGCTTCGAGGCCTTGCGAGGCGAGTTCGGGGAGGTCGGCGGCGTGAATCAGGTAGTGGGCGACGCCGGGATGATCGGAATATTTCTGGAGCAGCGGATTGAGGATCGCAATGGCCCTTTCGCGGTTGCCTATGGGGTCCACATCTTCTTCCGCCAGCGAGACCAGAGAAAGCGCGTAGAGGGAGCCGATTTCGCTGTCTCCAAGGTTCTCCATATAAAATCTCGACATCGAAGCCGAATAGGCTTTCGTGCGATCCACGTGGGACATCCTGGATTTTTTGAAGAAGGCGGCGGCCGCGGCAATGAAGCCTTGCTCGCGGGGACTCCCTGAGCGGATCTTCTGCGCGTCCTCGAAGTCCTTGCGGCCTTCTTTGAGAGTGTTTTCCTGCGGGAAATCCCAAAGCTGGTGATAGAGAGCCATGGCTTTGCCCCAATAGGCCATGGCGCATTTCGGCTCGCGCGTGGCGGCTTCGGTGAAGGTTTGCTCGGACTCCGTGTATTGGAAGGAGTGCAGGAGCGCGAGGCCCTTGTCGAGGGTGGGCTGCACTTCGGTGGAGCAGGTGGTGGGGAAATTGACTTTGCCAAGCTGGTCCGGCGGCGCGGCGGATAGGGTCGATGCGCGCAGCAAGAAGAGAACAGCGCATAACGGTATGGCGGCTTTGAAGCGTCGAATGTCGCGCATTGGTGCGTCCTCCTTCTGGGTGAAGAAGGATTCTACTCTGGTGCGTAGCGACGGCGGGCTGAAATTCTGAGCTTACCCCCTTCCCACCCCCTGGCAAACATGCAAAAGCATGAAAAAAAAAGGGTTGCGGGGGGAGCATCCTGCAACTGCTTGAAAACAAAGCGGCAAATTTGCAACCACGAGCGAGGGGCCTCCGAAGTGAGGAGTGACTCGTGGCGAGAGTAGGAAGAGGAGAAGAGGATGAAATGGACAAGGGGGGAGGGGGTCGCAAGTGTGGCAAACACAAGACTTACAGGAGCTCGTTTTCGGATCTGTGGCAATGATTGGAGTTACGGGCGATTTTTCGGAAGTGTGGCAAATACAGGAGTTAGCGACATTTTGGAGCAAGGCAGGGATCCGAGAAGGAGGCGTGAGAAGTGCTGCGCGGCGGGGGCGCATGGGGTTCAGCGAGGGCAGGCTATAGACAGAGCCGTGTCCGAATCGCAGAAACCATTGTACTACATTTGGACTATTTGTCAAGAAATAAATAAGTCGTTTGGATACTGGAAGTTAGAAAGGAAGAAATGTGCCGCTGATCGTCCGGTTTGCGGGAGTTTGTAAGTCGTTTGGATGCGGTGAGATACAGTAGGCAAAGCAAGGGAAGTCAGTCAAAGGGATCCCTGCCGTTCAGACCTTTTACAGAGTTTTCTTGGCCGCAAGAAGAAATCCTTCCGGTGTTTTGGCATTCCAGGAGCGCACTACGCTCGCAGTCGGGGTTGCATAAGGGCTGAGACAATATCCACAGTGTCGAAGCGCTCCGCGTAGTAGCTGAGGTAGTCTCCGGTCGCAAACCCTGGCTGGATTACAAACAAGCGCTCTACTAGTTCTTGACAAGTCGCCCATTAAGGTCTAATATTTAGATGTTAATAGGAGCCACTATGACAGGGCAAAGTCTAAAGCTAAAGCAGGCGAGTGCGGTGCTACAAATGCAGCCGAAAGAACTACAGAATCTCGTCCAATTCGGCATAGTGAAGCCCAGGCGATCAGAGGGAACGTACTTCTTCGACATGAACGCCCTCTTGATAGCCAAGGTCGCGTCCTACCTAAAAGAGTCCCTGGGTACGCGCACGAGTGTGCTCTCCAAGCTCATGGAGGTATTTTCCGCATCCGAAGACGAGCTCAAGTCGGAGAACCCGAAGTACATCGTCTTCCATTGTCGGTTCACGGCGGAAGAAGAACCAATCAAGCTAGGAGTGCCGTTTCGAGCCTTAGGAGCACAGATTGAGGAGCGAATGAGCCGGGCTGATCTTTACAAGGACTTGCCGCGCGGTCGAAAACGTCGGGGGTGGAAGAAGGAATTTCTGGAATCGCTAACTGAAGCGGCAAGAGACATCGGCGAGGTCTCTGAAGAGGACATCTTGCGCACAGTCCGAACTTATCGTAAAGAAAAGCGCGCTCCGGAGATCACTGTTGCCGCGGAAAGCTAGGAAAGGTAAGCCGCGGACAGTCGTTGATACAAATGTGCTTGTGGCAGGTATAGCGGGCTTCAGAGAGCCCTTTATTCATGGTCGCAATCCAAGTGCTGATGTGCTTCACAGGTGGGCCGAGCAGAACAATTTCGTCTGGCTCATAACGGAAGACATTTTGGAAGAATACAAGGAGGTCCTAAGGCGCCTCCACGTCCGGCCGAATGTCATCGGGAAAGTCGTCAACCTGATCCGCGAGCGGGCCGACGAGGTGAAGGTGCATGCCTCGGCTCAAATTTCTCCCGATCCCAAGGACGATGCCTTTTGTCTTTGCGCTGAACAAGGGAAGGCCGATTTCATCATTACCTTAAATCCGAGCGACTTTCCTGAGGGTCGTCTCAAGGCCAGAGTGGTTTCCCCTCGTCTCTTTCGGGCGTGAGACGAGCCGTTGACGCGTATTTGTTAAGTCATTTGGATGCTGCGGGTTAGAAGTGAGAAAGAGAAAGTCAAAGCCCGCCCTTCAACCCGCAGGGGCCAGCTAGGAAGCCGGTCAGTCGAATCTTGTTATAAGTAGGTATCTCTGGTTTGTGACTTGGGGTTGGCCCTTCGGTCCTCAGATTACAATTTGATTGGGTACATGATTTCTATGAGATTCCGATTACTGGCGACAATCCTTGCGTTGCTGGCGAGTTCTTGCGGAGCGAGGGCACAAGCAAAATATCCTCCAGAAACCAGGAATGCGGCGCTCCGCTACTGGGCAGCTATCGCGGAGATGAACGAGTTGCCCGATGATGCAGCAAAGCAGAAAGTGCTATACGAGACACTGAACGGCCATGCGAGCTGGAGCGAAAAAGCTCTTGGATCAATTCTGGATGCTAATGCAGAAGCGATTGGAAAAATGCAGCGAGCCACAAAGCTCCCTGAATGCGACTGGGGTTTCGAGTACGACCGATGGCACCGACTGCCGAAGCCGCAGGTAGTGCTCTTCATGCGAGCGAGGTACTTGGCAGAATTAAACGTCCTATATGGAATACGTGAGATGGCGAAAGGCGAATCTCAAGAGGCTGTGAATGCATGGCTCGCAGGGATTCGCTTTTCGCAAGACCTGGCGCGTGGAGGGACGGTGATCTTTGTATTAGTGGCGAACAGGATGCTGCTGACTGACTTGCACGCACTTAATGGAGCAATCAGGAAAGGACAATTGAATGAGGTCCAGAAGAGAGAGGTATATGCAACGGTGAGCGCCTTGCCCGATGATGGCCTCGACTGGGTAGGCGCCTGGGCAATCGAAGTTGGGGCAGGAGAAGATTTTCTTCAGAAATTGCGCACCTCGACAAACCCGCGCGCGATCTGGGAAGAGACGGTAACTCCTGTCCCGAACGGCATTCCGCCAACTGCGCTGGAGATTCAAACATACCGAGAATATGCGCTCGCAGCGCAGGCCGCATTGGGAGAGCCGCCTGAGAAGGCAAAGACCCTTCTCCACGACTTAGAACCAAAAATGCTAGCTCTCGGTGCGGTGGAACAGGCCTTGATTCCTAGTCCTCAAGTGCTTAACAGCGCACGCAGTGAGGCATTGACGGCGCGAGCAGAATTGATGCAAGCGCTGTCGAAGTAGAGTTCGGCACTCCAGCCGATCAAATGTGGGACATCCAAGATTATGCCGAATGAATCAGAGCGGAACGCAACAATGATCCAAGCTCGCAAAATTGCTTCGGCATAGTCCGACATCCGACATGATGGTTGTTATGCCGAGTTCGGCATAACAACCAACTGCTTTCTATATCCTCTCCGCGTTGAGTTCTTCGCCAAATCGTGATCGCTTCGTCTCCGGCAAACTTATGAATGGGCACGCCGGGCGTAAGGAGATGCTTCCATTTCGAAAACATTTGTCGCCGGGGGGCTGGGGGACAAAGCCGTTGCGAGTTCTTGCCCTATCCATCAGCGTGCCTCCATAAAGCAGGAATCATCGCGCGATGGAAGGGAGGTGTTTGCACTACGAATTCGACCATTACGTTTATTCCTCGGACTGCCCCTCAATACGGTAACCTTTGATTTACGCAAGCCGTTGTTCAAGTCTTTACCGGGGTAAAAATCAGGGAATCCACCTGGTTGTTGTGGGCGGCGTTCCTGCATTAGTGTTGCGCCATTTTCCGGCTTCCTCCCCCAGCCGCTCGGCCGGATGCTCGACAAATTCTCCGGTGTGGGTGGGTCATCAATGGGACTCCTTAAATCCATTTTCAAATCCGTTTTGCTCCATGTTCTGTTGCTCTTGTCTCTCGTTTTGATGGTGGGCGCACCTGGCGCTGCCGCGCAGGACAAGCCTGGGTCAGCTCGAGCGCACGCCAAGAAATCTGTGAGCGGCGAACGCCAGTCGCGCGCAGCCGACCCTGGCGAAACTGCCGAAGGGCTCTCTGCGGACAAATCCGGCAAGCCCGAGGATGAGTCCGACCTGATTCGCAAGCGCGCTGAATGGTTTTACAAACAGCGCAGCTCCGCGAATGGCCACATCCCGGCCGGCGCGCGATTGAAAGCGTTTCAACACCTGCAGCGCATGATGGCCGCCGAAGGCAAGCTCGTTCTTCGCCCTGACGGCACCTATGCGGCCGCAGCGCAGGCCGGCGCCGCGGTCGGTGGAGCTTGGTCTTCCATCGGTCCTAAGCCCACCACTGGCGGATTTTTCAGCCCGGTTAGCGGCCGCATCGAGGCCATTGCGGTGGACCCGAGCGATACCACGGGCAGCACGGTCTTGATCGGCGGCGCGATGGGCGGAATCTGGCGCTCCACCGACGCCGGCTCGACGTGGACCCCTGTGGGTGACCAGAACGCCTCTCTGGCCATGGGCTCGATCGCTTTCGCGCCGTCCAATTCTTCGATCGTTTACGCCGGCACGGGTGAGCAGGCCTCCACCGGCTTTGATACCTATTACGGCGCAGGCGTGCTCGTATCTACGGACCACGGACAGACCTGGAAGCAAACCTGTACCACTGCCAGCCCCACGTGTCCTTTCCTTGGCCCTTTCAATAGCACGATAAATTTCGGCTTCTTCAATGACGGTGGGGCGCGCATCAGCTACATTGCCGTCAACCCTGGTAATCCAAATCTTGTGCTGGTGGGCGCACAAATCGGCCACCCCGGCGGCGCATCAAGCGAAACGTCAGGGGGAATTTACTGCTCATCCGATGGGGGCGCGACCTGGACATCTCTTTTGAGCGGCCAAGCAGGCTCGTTTGTCGGTTTCGCCACGTCAAGCATCGCTTACGCCGCCCTGGGAGGTCCGTTCGGCTCCGCCGCGGGAGCTACTAACCCGAATGGCATCTACAGATCCACGAACGCCAACGCCGCTTCCTGCAGCGGCATCACTTTCAGTCCCGTCGCTCAGCAACCCACGACGCTCTCCATGGGCCGCATTGACCTTGGCATTGCGCCCAGCGACTCGACGGGCAATACGGTTTACGCCTCGATTGCCGATGGCAGCAAGAGTTCCCACACCAACCTCGGCGTTTTTGTGACCACCAACGGCGGCGCGTCCTGGACACAAACTTCTGCGCCCGACATCTGCCACAACCAATGTTGGTACGACAATGTGGTCAAAGTGGATCCGGCCAGCCCGCAGACGATTTTTCTGGGTGGCGGAGCTGTGGCCAGTTTTCCGCCCCCGCCAGGTTTGCCCGCGTTTGAGTGGGTTATGCGCTCCACTAACGGGGGCGCGTCCTGGAGCCCTGCTTTACCCACTCCCTCAGTGGCGGGAGACCCCACCGTACCTCATGTGGATGAGCACGCATTGGCCTTCTTCCAGGCAACATCAGGCACCTTCGCGGGCAAACTGCGCTTGTACCTCGGCAACGATGGTGGTCTGTGGCGCTCAGACGATGCGGAAGCGCCGACTGTGACTTGGACAAATCTCAATCAAAACCTGACCCTAACGCAGTTCTACCCGAGCCTTTCTGTCAATCCTTCCAATCCCAACCTGGCTTATGGCGGAGCTCAGGATAACGGCAGCCAGGTCTATCAGGGCACGCCGACGTGGACGAGCCCAAGATGCGGTGACGGAGGCCAGACCGCGGTCGATTTTCAGGTTCCTACATCGGTTTATGTTACCTGCCAGCTCGTCAGCCTCCATTTCTCACCAACAGGCGGGACGGACCCGGCTTCTTTTACCCTTATTGGGGCTGGTATAGATTCCAACGGCAGCGATGCCCTGGATTTCATTCCGCCGATCGCTACGGATCCTTCCACGGCCGGCCGCGTTTACTTTGGAACCGACCACATCTACCAGAGTTCCGATTATGGCAAGTCCTTCTCAGCCATTTCCGGCGCCCTCCCGACACGGCCTGGGAACTATCTGACTGCTTTCGGCGTTTCGCCGACGAATCCGGCGGTGGTTTATGCCGGCGCGAATGGCGGCGATATCTTCGTTGCAACAAACGTGGCCGCGGCAAGCGCCAGTTTTTCTCAGGTTGCCGCCCAGTCGCAGCATCCATCCCGTAGCGTGACAGCCCTCGCCGTCGATGCGCACGACACGACAGGCAACACCGTGTATGCAGCGTTCTCCGGCTTCGCCGTTTCCGGACAGGACACCATGGGTCATGTATTCGTAAGCACAAATGGGGGCGCCAGTTGGACGTGCACTTGGAATACCCTGGGCACCGGCCTCCCCAATGTAGCCGTGCTCTCACTGAAACTACACGAGGCTTCGCGCACCCTGATTGCTGGCACGCATGGGCGTGGCGCTTGGTCGCTCCCCCTTACCAACTTCTCGTTCACCGGTCCGCATGTCAGCTCCATTTCGCCTATCTCCGTTCAAGCCCCCGCTTCGTCTTCGCTCACGTTGACCTTGAACGGTAGCGGCCTGACTGGCGCGACAGCAGTCCAGTGGAAAACTGGCGCCACTACGGTTTCTCTTACTCCAACGGTAAGCTCTGACAGCAAAGTGACCGCCGCTGTTCCCACCAGCTTGCTCGTTTCCGGGGGCGCAGCTCAGGTGTCCGTCTCCGCGGGCGCGGCAAACAGCAATCAGCTCACGTTCAGCATCCTCTCGGGACCTCCCACGATTTCCAGCGTTATCCAAGCCAGCGTGCCAGTGAACTCACCCAATACTTCGATCACAGTCACCGGCACAAATTTCTCCACCAGCTCGCAAGTCATACTTAACCCGGACTTCATGCCCGGCAATGGGCAGGCGAACGGCAAGCTTCTCATCCCAACCACGTTCACAGACTCCCAACACCTCTCGGCTATCATTCCCGCCAGCTTCCTGGCTAACTTTGGCAGCACGAATTCTGTTGGGGTGTACACCGCGCCTCCTGGTGGCGGCACCACGCTTACCACGGCAACAGTTACGTTGCCGACGCTCACCGTTGTCGCCCCGCCGCCCGCCAACGATAATTTGGCCAACGCCATCGCCATCACCAGCAACTCGTTCACCGACACAAAGGACAGCTCCGGAGCGACGACGGAGACGTCCGACCCCCCTCCCGCTTGCGTTGCGGGCAGCGCCTCAAACGGGCGGTCCAACTCGATTTGGTATCAGTTCAAGCCCGCGTCGGGCGGTCTCGCCAACCTCAACACGTTCGGCAGTAATTTCGACACGGTTCTCTCGATCTGGACGGGCTCGCCGGGCAGCTTCACGCCTGTTGCTTGCAACAACGGAGTTGTCGGCGTAGGCATCATCGTTGCAACGCAGTTGCTGAATGTGCCCCTGACAGGCGGCACTACGTACTTCATCATGGTGAGCTCCTTCGGCCCGCCGGATCCCAATCCGGTCGCCCTTGGCGGCATGAGCGTCTTGAATTTCACCTTTGCTCCTGCGCCGGATTTCTCCCTCGCTTCTGCAGGCATAACCAGCCAGACCGTCAACGCCGGCCAGAGCGCCACGTTTACCAACGCGATCTCGGTTACGCCGCAAAATGGTTTTTCCTCGGCGGTCAACCTGTCTTGCTCCCTGCCGGCTGCGGCGACCTATACGACTTGTAAGGTTAATCCCAATACTTTTGCCTCCGGAAGCGGCAGCGCCACGGTTACCGTGAACACCACATCCCGCGGGGCCGTGCCCCCGTCTCTCCCGCTGGGCAGGTTCCGGCTGCGCCCAGAATGGACCCCAGTTTTGTTGCTCACGTTGATGCTGGCCATGGTTCTTCTGCGGTTTGCCCGCACGCGCCGCCAGCGGGTCGCAGGCGCGCTGCCCCTTGCCGTCTTGCTGGGTTTCCTTGTGCTTCAGGCCATAGGTTGCGGCGGTGGCGGGTACTCGTCTTCGCCGGTGCGTACGCCCGCGGGCACTTACACAATCACCGTCACGGGCACGTCGAGCAGCACAACGCATTCGACGACACTCACTCTAATTGTGAATTGAGACTCCGGCATTCTTGCTTAGGGCGAGCAGCCTTCGCTCTGCTCCCTCTTAGGCGACGAGGAGGGCTTTGGGGTTTTTCTTGGCGATGGTGAGGAGCTTGAGGGCGGCCTGGCGGGGGCGGCGCGTGCCCTGCTCCCAACTACGGACGGCGTTAGCGCTGACATTCAGATAGGTGGCGAAAAGGGCCTGGCTGGCCTTCAACGAGCGCCGGATGTGGCGGACTTCTTTGGGGGAAAGCGGTTTTGGGCGCGCAGGAATGCGAGTGACGCGCAGGTTGACCGGCTCGCCACGCTCGTAAGCGGCTACGTCCTGGATAGCCTTCTTCAGATCCTCAAAAATGTTGACCTTGATTTTCTTGGGCATGGTCATCCTCCTGAGACCTTCTTGATTTCCGCGACCCACCGGCGTATCAGCGACCGCTGTTCCGTGGTGGCGTCTTCCTGTTCGTTCTTGGCGAGCAAAATCAGCAAGTGCACGTGCTGTCTTTTCTCAAGGTACAAATACAGACAGCGAAAGCCGCCACGCTTGCCTTTGCCCCGGCCTGGGACGCGGACCTTGCGCACACCGCCGAGGCCCGCAACCATGGGGCCACGGTCGGGCTTTTGGTCAAGCTGGGCTTGGATGGCCCTCAGCAATTCGTCCGCAGCGTCGCCAGCAAGCTCGTGCAGCCGACGCGTGAAGGGCCGGGACTCGATGAACTCCACAGTGTGATAGTACCACAATGTGGTAGACAGGAGAAGGGTTGGGATTAGGGTTTAGGGATCGAAGATGGCAGAAGCGAAGTCCGAAGAATTAACCCGGAAGCCACAGAGACGCAGGGCGCTGACAGTGAACTGTGCCTGCGCTTGCGTCCCGCCAGGATCCCTCGCTGCGCTCGGGATGACAGCAGCGGAAGCGGGGCGCGTAAAACTTTGGACGCGGGTGGGGGCAGAAGATAGAATGAGGGCGGAGCGGTACTTCGACGCAGGTGAGGGCGCGAAAGCCGTTTGAACCGTAACGAATCTCTGGGGTGCTGCGGATAGACAGCCTGTGAGCACGGCCTGTCCCGCTGGCGCGCCGCCGGTGCAGCAGCGTTTGCCGTTTGGAGTTCACCGTTTGCCGTCAGAGAAAGCAACTCGCTTACTTCTTTCTCTCCGAAAGACGGAGGGCGCGGAACGGAACGCTTTGCAGATGCGGAAGCGTTTACAATTTGCCGTTAACCGTGCGCCGTAAGAGAAAGAGATTTAGGTTGTTCTTTCTCCATGGCAAACGGAAAACGACCAACGGCATACTTCTTACGAGCGGCGGGCGAGCGGGGCAGGAAAGCCTAATGGCTGGCTCGTGGCGCCCACCTATTTCAGAGGTTCACGGCCTAGCTCCCAACGGCCAAGCAGTCCGCTCCGTTTTAGTCTTCAGTCGTCAGGTTTCAGTGGTCAGTCAGAACTCCTTGAATGCATGACGATTGCGGCCTTGAGGCAGGACCGATGGAATTGAGAAAAACTCCACTGTTGGGTCACCTTGCATCCAAGCAGATTGCGTTTCTGCTGAGGACTGAGAACTTTTCGTGAGAGTACTTTTTGTGGGAGACATTGTGGGGGCGCCGGGACGGCTGGTGGTGCGCGACCGGCTGGCGGACGTGGTGTCGCAACGGCAGATTGACCTGGTGATCGCCAACGGGGAGAACTCTGCTTCGGGGTTCGGGATTACTCCGCGACTGGCGGATGAGCTGTTGAAGGATGGAATTGACGTGCTGACCGGCGGGAATCATAGCTGGGATCGCAAAGAGATTTTGGAGTATCTGCCGCACGAGCCACGGCTGCTGCGGCCGGCGAATTTTCCGGAGGGCAATCCGGGCAGCGGCTTGTACGTCGGAACAGCGAAGAATGGCGTGAAGTACGCGGTGCTGAATCTGCAAGGGCGCGTGTTCATGACGCAGATTGATGACCCATTTCGCAAAGCGGACAGCGAACTGGAGAAATTGCCGGCGGACGTGGCGTTTGTGCTGGTGGATATGCACGCGGAAACGACGAGCGAGAAAGTGGCGATGGGCTGGTACCTGGATGGCCGCGTGACGGTGATGGTGGGCACGCACACGCACGTGGCGACAGCCGATGAGCATGTTCTGCCGCAGGGCACCGCCTATATCACCGATGTGGGCATGACCGGGCCGCATGGCGGCGTGATCGGAATGGACAAGGAAGGAATCGTCCGAAAATTCCTGAATGGATTGCCTGCGAGGTTTGACGTGGCTTCCGGCGACGTGCAGATGAACTGCGTGCTGGTGGAGACCGATGACGACGGCCCGCGGAACGCCGCCGGGCGCCTCCGCGCGCGCTCCATCGAGCGCCTGCGCTTCTGCATCGACTAAGTCGCTCCTAACTCAGAGCAACCATGGGGTCCACGCTCAGCACCCGATGTGCGGGGAAGAACCCTGCGCGAATATATCCTGCGATGTAGACTCAATCAAAAGCCTCATGGTTCTCCAGTTTGCGCAGTTGAATTGAGAATGACTGTCGCAGCTGCGGTCGGGCTTGCACTTCGCCTGCGGCGAGCGGGCAACCGTGCGACAGTCGTAGTAATCTGAGGAGTCATGCGAATACGGGTGGGTTTAAGGCGTAGAGTTTTCGCGGTGATGTGCCTGCTTGCGGGGATGTGCGCGGGCGTGGCGGCGCGGGCGCAACAGCCTGAGGAGGTGGATCTTTCCGCTAAGCAGCGGATTCTGCCGGCGGTTGGTCCCGGGCTGCGCGCGGTCCGGCAGGGCGCGGACGGACGGCTGTACATACTGGCCTCGCCGTCGCCGGGGCTGGTGGTCGTCGATACGAAAGGCAAGCAAATCCTCTCCATCAACGAAATGCCAACGGCGGCGGATAGCGCCACCGCAAGCCACAGCCTGATTGCCTTCGGCGAGGACTGCGACGTGGATGCCGAGGGCAAAATCTATGTTGCGGATCGCGGCGCGAATCTCATTCGGGTATTTTCCGGTGACGGCACGCCGCTGCATTCGTTTCCGGTGAAGAATCCCGTTTCTTTAGCAGCTTTGCCGGAAGAGGAGATCGCCGTTGCGACGCTGCGGGAACCGCACTTGGTCATGGTCTTCGACAAGAGTGGCCAAGAGGTACGGGAGTTCGGCGATCCGGAACCCATTTCCGAGCGCGCGGATCTGAATCGTTTCCTGAATATCGGCCAACTGGGCACCGACGCGCAAGGACATCTTTATTATGCGTTCGGGTACTTGCCAGAGCCGACGGTGAGGCAGTACGACCACCTGGGCTACGCTGGACAGGACATTCAATACACGGCGATCGACGCGCTCCCGACCGCCGTGGCGATGCGGAAAGAAATCGAGCGGCAGGAACAAAAGACAAAAGAGCCGTTCTTCCGGCGCGTGCTGACGGGATTGGGAGTGGACCATTCGAACGGAGAGGTGTGGATTGCGCTGAACAACAACCTGTTGCACTTCGACGCGGCAGGGAACCGGCGCGCCACTTACAAGATTTATAATCCGCAGGGAGCGCGGCTGGACGCCAATACCATTCTTATCCAGAAGGATCAGTTGATTATTGGGAGCGATCCCTTGGGTCTCTACCTGTTCGACCGGCCAGACAAAAAAAATACGAAGTAAGCGAGATTTCCTCAGGGCGGTAATAGGACTCTTGTGCAAGATTTTCTCTTCGCGAAAAGTTTTGGCGAGAAATCCGCTGAAAAATGAAAGGTTCGTCTACAATTGCGCAGATATGCGTCTGTGGAAAACTTGTGCATCGCGTGTGCAACACGTCCTGGACCTCGGTACACTTTTCCCTTGCCCTGCGCAGTTCAATCGGAGACAATCCCGCGCGGTCTTAAGAGCGGCTGCATGTAGGCCGACAAATCCTAACAAGTCGCGCCCGGGGCACAGGGGCATGGCACCCGGGACGGCCAGGAATCCAGAAGCCGAAGAAACAACGGGAGTGAAATTGCTTTCCACAGCTTTTACACATCTGTGGAAATAGTACACGGCTCCCTTTTTGTCTCTAACCATGACCACCGCTACCCAAGTTGGACGCGAACGCGAAACAGCAAACGCCTGGGACAAGTTCCTGGAGCATGTGAAGGCCAGGGTGAGCATCAACACCTTCACGACGTGGTTCCAGCCTACCAAGTTGAACCGGGCCGAGGGCGAGACCCTGCATATCCAGATTCCCAGCGCGGTCTTCCGGCAGGTCCTCACACGCACGTATGGGGACATCATCAAGGCGGTGTTCCACGAACTGGGAACGCCCCACGTAAAAGTGCAATACGTCTGCAGCGAAGAAGAGCCGGCCCAAGGGGCAACAGCAGCGGCGCCGGCCAAGGCGGGACAGGCCAGACTGGATTTTGAGAGCAGCGATCATCAACTGAACCTGCGGTACACCTTCGACACATTTGTGGTGGGCAAGTCCAACGAATTTGCGCATGCGGCGTCGCGGGCGGTGGCAGAGCAGCCATCAAAAGCATACAACCCGCTGTTTCTGTACGGCGGCGTGGGCATGGGCAAGACGCACTTGATGCACGCCATTGGGCACACCATCAAGAAGCGCAACCCGGCGATGCGGCTGAGTTACGTAAGCGCGGAAAAGTTCACGATTGAAGTCATCAACTCGCTCCGGTTTGACCGCATGATCAGCTTCCGCGAACGGTTCCACACCGTGGACGTGCTGCTGGTGGACGACATTCAATTCATCGCCGGCAAAGAGCGCACCCAGGAAGAGTTTTTTCACACGTTCAACGCGCTCTACGAGCAGCAAAAACAAATTGTCATTTCGTCGGACTGCCTGCCGAAAGAAATCAACTCGATTGAAGAGCGGCTGCGCTCGCGGTTTGAATGGGGATTGATCGCCGATATCCAGCCACCTGACCTGGAGACGAAAATCGCCATTCTGCAAAAGAAGGCGGAGAACGAACGCTTCAGCTTGCCGGATGACGTGGCGGAATACATCGCGCGGGCGATCAAGTCCAACGTGCGCGAGCTGGAAGGCGCGCTAACGCGCTTGATGGCGTATGCGTCGCTGACCGGCGCGGCAGTTACGCTGTCCACGGCCCAGCAAGTGTTGCGAAACATCATTGCTTCGCAGGAGAAGCGCGTCACCATCGACCTCATCCAAAAACGCGTGAGCGAGCACTTCGATTTGCGCGAGCAGGACTTGAAGGTGCGCAGCAACACGCGCGCGATTGCGTTTCCCCGGCAGGTAGCCATGTACATCGTGAAGCAACTGACCACGGCCTCGCTGCCGGAGATTGGGCGTCAATTCGGGGGCAAGCACCACACCACCGTGCTGCACTCGATCAACAAGATTGAGGAGCTGCGGCGGTCGGACAAAGATCTCAACCGGACCATCACGCGGCTAATGGACGCATTGCAGTAACTCCCGGGAATTATTTTTCAAGGGTTTCGGAGCGCGGCCTGTTCCCTTCGGGCCGCGCTTCCGTTTTCTGGCGCTTCCTCCTCGAAGCTTTGCATGGAGCCTCACCGTTAAATCCTGTGGAGAAGATTTGAAAAAGATGCGAGGAATCTGTTGAAGGGAGTGGATGAAACGACAACAACAAGGTTTATTCGTTGCTTTTCCAAGGTAAGTCTCTTGCAGAAGAAGTTGTAGCTGTGAATATTTGCCGTGAAGGCCGAACCTGGGGCGGAACCGGCGCCGGGGCGAACGCAGCAGAAGATATTTCCACAGCGCCGCGAGAGAGTCGGGCTTTATACTTTACGAAAAAGCGAGTAGAGTACCTGCCTGAAGCCAGTCAGGCGGCAGTAGAATTACGACGGAAACAGGGCGCTGTCCCCGCTCAAGCCTGACGACCGCAGCAAGCCGAGGGTACACTTAAAATGACCGCACCTGGAACGGCACGCGAGGAATATCAAGCGATGGAATTCAGCGTTACAAAGTCCGCGCTGTTGAATGAACTGAGCATGACTCAGGGAGTCGTGGAACGCAAAACCACGATTCCCATCCTGTCGAACTTACTGGTTGAGGCGAAGGGAAGCCAGCTCACTATTACGGCGACGGATCTGGAGCTGAGCATCCGCACGTCTTGTGAAGCCAAGGTCAAGAAAGAAGGCGCCGGCACGATTCCGGCGAAGAAACTCCTGGAGCTCGTGCGCCTGCTGCCGGAAGGCGAGATCAAGGTCAAGCTGCTGGAAAACCATTGGGTCGAGATTATCAGCGACCGGAAGAAATACAAGCTGGTGGGCATGGCCAAGGAAAACTTTCCTGCGCTGCCGGCGATGCCGCACACGCTGGTGAAAATCCCCGCGGCGATTTTACAGAGCCTGATTGCCAAAACGAAGTTTGCTATTTCCATGGAAGAGTCGCGGTACACGTTGAACGGAGGGTTGCTGATTTTGCGGCCAGATACTTTGGCGATGGTGGCGACGGACGGCCACCGGCTAGCGCTCGCGGAAACGGACCACAAACTTTCCGGCATGAATGCCGAACTAAAAGTGCTGGTCCCCAAAAAGGCCATGGACGAAGTCGAGAAACTCTCGGGCGCAGCCGGTCCCGATGCGCAATTTGATTTTGCCAAGGATGAAAGCCATCTCTTTTTCCAGGTGAAGCACCGGCTGCTAATATCGCGGATTCTGACGGGACAATTCCCGAACTATGAAGCGGTGCTGCCGCGCGACAACAATAAGCACGTGGTGATCGAGCGCGGCGAGTTGAGCGATGCGGTGCGCCGCGTTTCGCAGCTTGCGGATCAGCGCTCGCACGCCGTGAAACTCGCGGTCTCGACCGAAGGCATCGAGATTTCCGCGTCGAGCCCGGAGTACGGAGAGGCAAAGGAAAACATCGAGAAAGAATACAAGGGCGATCCCATCGCCATAGGATTCAACTCCAGCTACATGCTGGATTTTCTCTCGGCTGCGGCCGACGGCCCGGTTAGCATCGAGTTGAAAGACGAGCAGTCCGCCGGGCAGATGCGGCCGCTCGCCGACGAGT
>QHYL01000652.1 GCA_003224105.1 Acidobacteriota bacterium
TGGCTTGCTCCGGTCTGAGCGCGGGTGAACCTTCAGGACATCGCGGCAGGCTTGGTGCAGCCATGTCACAACGATGATGTCGTCGCCGGCCGCGAGCCCCTCAAGGCCCCCTGCTACCAGCGGATTCACTTCAAGCCAGGCGTCGGGGGCGCCCTCCGAGCCTTGCTTGGGCGCTTCGCTGCGTTGCCTGATGCTGGATCGGATCAACCCAATTGGCCAAAGTTCTGCGCGCGTACTATCGTGTCCCGCTCTTCTCGCTGTCCTCCGAGTTTTCTTCTTGGGCTTCATCGGAATCGCTCCTTCACCCTCTGTCTGGCCGCCCAGCGCCTGGGGCGCGGAATAGTTTAGCCCAGTGCCTAAACGTTGGGGGCGTAAGATACAAAAACGCGAAGCGCCGTAGGCGCCTGATACGCCCACTTGCTAAGTATCACGATTTCAGTGGGTTGCGCGGCGTAACGATTCGACATTTTCTGCCGAGGTTCAGGAACTTTTTCGCCCGCGTAGGGTTATTCTAAAGAGAGACCAGTCCGCTGCAAGTTTGCCTCGAATCCTTGCAGCCGCCGAACGGCGGCATGGGCAGGAGATAGCGATGAGGCTTCAGAAGTTCCGCATGCCCGGCCTTCGTTTTCGCTTTTCCCTTGCGGCGTTTCCGTTTTGCTCCATTCCCTATAGAGATTCCTGCTCATTGTCTTTCCGAGCGCAGCGAGGAATCCGCTTTTTCTTTGGAAGACTTTCGCAGCAAACCGCGAAATCGTTCCTCGCTGTGATTCTTTCCGTCGCTTGCGTTCCGCTGGGAGTGGGTTTCCCCTCACCTGTAGCCGCCGCGCCGGAAGCCCCCGCCAAAGACAAAAAGCCCAAGCAGGATGCCGCGCTCAAGGGATTGCCAATTACGGAGCTCAGCGCGGACGAAGCGATTTTGCACGCGCTGAACCGGCTAGCTTACGGCCCGCGGCCCGGCGACATCGAACGCGTCAAGCAAGTGGGGCTGGCAAAGTGGATTGAGCAGCAGCTCAATCCCAATTCCATTGACGACAAAGCCGTGGAGGCGCGGCTGCAGGATTATCCTACGCTGCGAATGTCCACCGCGAAGTTGATTGAGGAATATCCGCAGCCCAAGCAAGCGGAGAAGCAGGCCGAAAGGCGCGCCCAAGCGCAAGAACGGCAGGAACAACGGCGCGCGAATGCTGCTGATGCCGCACCACCCGCGGATAAAGGGGTGCAATCTTCGCAAACGCAGAGCGGGAGTTCCGGCGGACAGGACGCGACCGCTAATTCCGGATCTGCGTCGCAATCAGCGGCGGAAAATCCCAACGCACCCGCTCTCATGAAAGAGCCTGAAATCCCGCCGGAGAGCGCGACAAAAGGCGCGCGCAAACGCGACGCGCTGGGCGGTGGCGATCCCAACAGCGTTCCGCGCGCGATGGCGGACGACAGCAAGCGTCCGCAACGCATCGTCGCCGAACTTGCGATGGCCAAAGTTGCCCGCGCAATTTACAGCGAGCGGCAATTGCAACAGGTGTTGGACGATTTCTGGTTCAATCATTTCAACGTGTTTGCAGGCAAAGGCGAAGACCGCTACTACCTCACTTCTTACGAACGCGACGTCATCCAGCCACATACGTTGGGAAAATTTAAAGACCTGCTCACCGCGACGGCGAAGAGCCCCGCGATGCTCTTTTATCTCGACAATTTTTTGAGCGCTGACCCTCGCGCGGCGCAGCGTCAGGCGATGGAGCGCGCGATGCGGCAGCAGGCGCGCTATGGCCGGTTCGGCCGGCCCTGGCCCCCGCGCCCGCCCGTAAATCCGCAAGCGAAGAAAAATGAGCGCGGGTTGAACGAAAACTATGGCCGCGAGCTGATGGAATTGCACACGCTCGGCGTCGACGGCGGCTACACGCAGAAAGACGTCACCGAAGTGGCACGCAGCTTCACCGGCTGGACGCTCGAAAAGCCACGTCAGTACGCCGATTTCCAATTTGACGATCGCTTGCACGATCCCGATCCAAAAATCGTGCTAGGCAAAAAGATTCACGCCGGCGGCATGAAAGACGGCGAGCAGGTCATCGATTTGCTCGCGCATCATCCCAGCACGGCGAAATTCATTTCCACGGAGCTGGTGCGCCGCTTCGTTTCGGACAATCCCCCCCCCTCGCTAGTGAATCGCATGGCGGAAACTTTTCGATCGAGCGACGGCGACATCCGCGCGGTCATGAAGACCATGATTTGGTCGCCGGAATTCTGGTCGCGCGAAGCGTATCGCGCAAAAATCAAAACGCCGTTCGAACTGGTGGTTTCCGCCGCTCGCGCGCTCGGCACCGACGTGGACACCCCGCTACCGCTGGTGCAGTGGGTGTGGGTCAACACCGGCGCGCTGCTCAACCGGCTGAATTTTTCGTTGGCGCTGGCCGGAAACAAAATGCGCGGCGCGCGCAGCGATACGGCTTCGCTGCTGGGAGTGGATTCGTCGGCGGATCCGAAGGCGGTGCTCGACCGCGCGGTGCAAGTTTTTCTCGGCGGGCAGGCGGCGCCGGCGACCGTCAAAACGATCGAGAAGCAGCTCGACAATCCGCAAGTGCTGCAAGCGAGACTCGATGATCCGCGCAAGCAGGTGGATTTGGGCGTCGTTGCAGGATTGGTTCTCGGCGCGCCGGAATTTCAGCGCCGTTAGTTTTTGGAGTGTGGGAGCTTGCTCCCGCTTTTCTGCCGGCCGAGGCGTTTGTGAGTGCGGCAAGCTGTGACTCTACGTAAAGAGGTTGCAATGAGTTACGAATGTTGTGAAGGCGTGCGCGGGCTGAAATGTTCGCGGCGGTATTTCTTGAAGCAAGGCGGCGTGGCCATGGCGGGCCTCAGCGCCATGCCGGCGTTCTTGCAGCGCGCGGTTGCCGCCACGCCAATGCCGAACAAAAAGCAGCTCGTGGTGCTTTTTCAGCGCGGCGCCGCGGATGGATTGAACATCGTCGTGCCCTTTGGCGAGCAAAACTATTACCGTATGCGCCCCAGCATTGCGATTCCTCAGCCGAAGCGCGGTGGAAGCGAGGCGGCGATTGACCTCGACGGATTTTTCGGTTTGCATCCGAGCCTCGCGCCGCTCGAGCCGCTCTTTCATAAAAATCAGCTGGCGATCGTGCACGCGGCGGGCTCGCCCGATCCCACGCGCTCACATTTTGACGCGCAGGACTTCATGGAATCCGGCACGCCGGGGCTGAAATCCACCGAAGACGGCTGGCTGAATCGCGCGCTGGAAACGGTTCCAGAAGAAAACGCTTCGCCGTTTCGCGCCGTGGCCATGGGGCCGAATCTTCCGCGCATGCTGCATGGCAGCGCGCCCGCGATTGCGTTGCCCGATTTGAAGCAATTCAAGGTGATGGCGCAGGCTCCGGGAACCGGCGCGATGGTCGAGGGCGGCTTCGAAGCCATGTACGCGCAAACCGTGGACAAGGCGCTGCAAGGCACGGGCACGGAAACTTTTGAAGCCATCGATTTGCTGCGCAAAGCGGATCCCGAAAAATATCAGCCCGAGAATGGCGCGCAATATCCCACGAGCCGCCTCGGCCACAGCCTGCAAGAAATCGGCCAGCTCTTGAAAGCCGACATCGGCGTGGAAGTGTTGTTTGTGGATTGCGGCGGCTGGGACAATCACGTCAACGAAGGCGGCGTGCAAGGCCAGCTCTCGAGTCTGCTGCGCGATCTCGGCCAGGGCCTTGCGGCGTTTCATCAGGACCTGGGCGACCGCATGCAGAACATCGTTTTCGTCATT
>QHYL01000653.1 GCA_003224105.1 Acidobacteriota bacterium
GTCGCTGATGCTGGGCTCCGAGTTTCAAGTGCAGGCCACGGCACGTCCCGGCGTGAAGCCCGAAGATTTGGAGAAGGCTATCAACGCGGAACTGGAAGCGTTCCGCGCGAATGGGCCAACGGAAGAAGAACTCAACCGCGCGCGAAATGTGCTTGAATCGCGAATTATCGAAGGACTCGAAACGCTTGGCGGATTTGGCGGCGTTGCCGATCGCTTGAACAGCTACAACCATTATCTCGGAACCCCGGATTTTCTGGGTGCAGACATTGCCCGCTATGAAAGCGCCTCCGTGGACTCGCTGAAGGCTTTTGCGCAGAACCAACTTGGCAACAACCAGCGTGTGGTGGTGTACGGCGTGCCCGGGAAACAGGACCTTGGCGCGGACGTGCCGACGCCAAAGGCCGAAGCGAAAGACACCGCAAAACTCGGCGGTGAGCCCGTAAATGCCGATGCAGAATGGCGGAAGGATCCACCCAAGCCGGGCCCGTCCAGCGCGCTGCATCTTCCGGTTCCTCAAGAGTTCAAGCTTTCAAACGGGTTGACGGTCCTCTACAGCGAGCGGCTGGGACTGCCCGTAGTTGCGGCGAGCCTCGTGCTTCGTTCCGGTAGCGGCGCGAATCCTGCCGACAAGCCGGGTCTGGCGAGTTTTGCGGCGCGCATGCTGCAGCAGGGAACCACGACTCGCAACGCATTGCAGATTGCTGATAGCGCTGCCGATTTGGGAGCCTCGCTCGGCTCCCGCGCGTCTATGGACAGTTCCACTGTCGGCACGCAGGTGCTTACGCGGAATTTTCCCGAGGCCCTGGAGCTTTTGGCCGACGTAGCGCTGCATCCCACATTCCCGAAGGACGAAATCGAGCGCGTCCGCAAAGAGCGGGAAGCCGCGCTGGTGCAGGAAAAAGACGATCCATTCTCCGTGGCCACCCGCGTTATGAGGACGGCGCTTTACGGCCCCCATAATCCATACGGCTATCCGGATGTTGGCACTTCCGATTCGCTGAAAACCATTTCTCGCGAAGACCTGCTGAAGTTCTGGCAAGAGCACTATTTCCCGAATGACGCGGCGATCATCGTTGCCGGGAATATCAAGCTGGCGACGCTGAAGCCTTTGCTGGAAAAAGCGTTTGGCGCGTGGAAGCAAGGACAGCCCGCGACCGCGGTATCCGGCGCATTGGAAACCTCCGATGCGCGCCTGATTCTTGTCGACCGCCCCGGCGCTCCGCAAACTGCGCTCGAATGCTATGAGCTCGGCGCGGCGCGTTCGACGCCCGACTACGTTCCACTGGAAGTGGTGAACACCGAACTGGGCGGACTTTTCTCCAGCCGCATCAACATGAATCTGCGTGAAGCCCATGGCTACACCTATGGAGCCGGCTCAACCTTTGCCTATCATCGCCAGCCGGGGCCATTTCTTGCGTACTCGGCCGTTCGCACGGACGTAACCGCGCCGGCGACGACGGAAATCTTCAACGAACTGCGCCGGATGCGCGACACACAGATGACGCCGGAAGAGATGAAGCTCTCCAAGGATTCCATCACACGCTCCATGCCCGGGCGGTTCGAACACGGCGGCGACGCTGTGGGCACTTTTGCAGAGCTGTTCATTTACGGCCTGCCCCTGGATTACTTTTCAAAATTCCCTGACGCGGTCGACGCGGTCAATCCCGAACAGGCCCAGGCAACGGCGCAAAAATACATTCATCCCGAGAAGATCGCCGTGGTAGCAGTAGGCGACCGCTCGAAAATCGAAGACGAAATGAAAAAACTGAACCTCGGCAAAATGGAAGTTCGCGACCCCGACGGCAAAATCGTCCCATAAGCGAACGCCTGTCAACGGCTTTGCAAATGGAAGCCATTGACCGGAGGCAGTTCTCCGGATACGATTCGAATCAGGGCAAGGTTGGTACTTAGGTTTGTCGAATCTCGCCAAGGAGGCGCCTGTGCGAACGCATGAAGAGGTTTCTGCGGGCGGGTGTGTCTCCGCGGCTCTTTTGAATTGAGTTTGTAAGCCTTACAGCTCGCTCAAACGGACGGATTCACCCTTCCCGCGTTTTCCATTCCATACACTTCAAGTTGTTTTCTTTGGGCGCTAGCTGCGGCTGTGTGTTTTGTCATGGTCGCGCGAGGATACAGCCGTGTCGATTCTTCGTTGGGGATGGAACGATTATTTTGAAGCCGTTTGGAAAGATGCGGAGCGCCACGGCGCTGTGCCCGCACGAGTCATCGCACAAAGCCGCGGGATTTGGCGCATTGCGGGGAATTTCGGGGAGTGTCCGGCGGAAGTTGCCGGAAAGCTACGCCTTGCGGCAGCAGAAGGCGCAGACTGGCCTGCGGTGGGAGATTGGGTAGCAGTCGAGTTTCGCGGCGTGGGAAGCGCGGCGCGGATTCAGGATGTTCTTCCGCGCCGCGGCCGATTCGTCCGCAAAATGGCGGGAAAGAAAATCGCGGAGCAAGTGGTTGCCGCCAACGTGGACTTAGCGCTGCTTGTTTCCGCACTCGACGGCGATTTTAATCCGCGCCGAGTCGAAAGATATCTCACGCAGTGCTGGGAATCCGGCGCGAGACCCGTGGTCGTCTTGAATAAAGCGGATGTCTGCGAAACGCGGCAAAAGAAAATAGAAGAAATGGAGAAAGGTGCCATGGGCGTCTCCGTCTGCGCGGTCAGCGAGAAAACGGGTCAGGGATTAGGTGAATTGGAAAATTATTTCGCTCGCGGGCAAACCATTGTATTGCTCGGCTCTTCCGGTGT
>QHYL01000032.1 GCA_003224105.1 Acidobacteriota bacterium
TAGCGTTGCTTTGCAGAGCGTAATTTCTCCTATAGCCTGCAAAGCCGTCGCCGAGACGGTTCTTACGGGAGGTATCATGGCTCCATACATTCCTCCGTTGGAGGAGCCGCAATTCGCTCACGCCCAAACAAAGGGAGCCAGCTTGTGGAAACTGATTTTCCGGATTGTGCGCTGGAGCACCTACGCCGTTGTGGTCATCACGCTCGTCCTGGCGCTTCACAAAACGCCTCCTCCTCCGGTTGAGACGAATCCGCAAGCCGCAGCCCGCGCCGAGCAGAAGTTCGAAGACGCAGAGCGTGCCGTTGCCAGCGGTCAATCGGCAACAGTGCGTGTGGATGAAACCGAGCTGAACTCTTATCTGTCCTCGCGCCTGGAATTATCTGGCAAGGAAGCGGCAAAACCTGCGGTTCCCGCTGATCAGACGGACAGTGGTGACGGCTCGGCACCTACGGCGCGGGATGTGGAGCAGATGCGCTCGAATGTGCGCGATTTCAAAATTCAACTGGTTGACGATCGCGTCAAGGCTTATGTGCTTTTCGACGTGCATGGGAAAGACATGACGCTGCAACTGGAGGGCCGACTCGGCGCGCTGAACGGCTATCTGAATTTTGAACCTGTTAGCGGGCAGATCGGTTCGCTTCCGATTCCGCAATCCACGCTGGAATCGGCTGTGCGCCGGCTGATGGCATCACCGGAGAACCGCGAAAAGCTCAAACTTCCTCCACAAATTGCGGATCTGCATATTGAGAATGGCGAGGCCGTTGCCACCTACCGATGATCGACCTCTTCAAGAGACGTTTCATTGGCAAACAAGCAGGTCACTCATCTTGCGCAGCTTGGGTATAATCTCTCGGGCCAAGTTGGCCTGAATTTTGCGAAGTTTCGCTGCAGGTGGTGAAAGGATGAACATGTCCCCAGGTCATTGGGTTCGAGTTGTATTTCTGTTTCTGGCTGTGGCGGTATCGTTGTTGAGTCCGGCTTTCTCGGTGGCCCACGCCGTTCTTCTGGAATCCAGCCCGGCTTTGAAAAGCTCTGTCTCCGGGCCCGATGTTCCCCTGAAGTTGCGCTTTAACGTTCGCATTGACGCCGCTCGTTCGCGCCTGACTCTCGTTGATCCCGAAGGCACGTTGCAGACGCTCAAAATCCAAGGTCAAGACGGACCCGATACTCTTTCTTCCGCGGCAAAGGGGCTCCGCCCCGGCACGTACCGTCTTCGCTGGCAAGTGCTGGCTTCCGACGGGCACATTACGCGCGGCGAGATTCCTTTCACCGTCGTCAAATCCTGATCCCGCGCTGTGGCCCGCCTGCTACAAATCTTCGGGTTCCTCTCCGTGCTCCTCCGGGGCGCCAGCCTGACTTTTCAGTCGCTCACCGTTGGGGGAGTGGTGTTTCTGTGCATTATCCTTCGTAAATCGAGCGAGAGTTTCGCAGAGATAAACGCCTCCTGCCTGAGCTGGCTTCGCCGCTTCGCGATGGTCCTGGCCGCCATGCAGATTTCCTATCTTGTGGCCAATTCCCTGATCCTGATGGAGTCCGCGCAAATCAGCCTGGCCGAAGTAAGCGGCGCAAATTTCGTTCTTGCAGGAGCGCTGGGCATCGCGGCTTCGCTGACGATTGTTGTTCTGTCAACGCATCCGCGCGCCGGGTCAGCCGGCGAATTGCTGCTGCCGGCGGCAGTGATCCTTGCTTCGTCCGTGCTGACCAGCCACGCCATGGCCCGGCTGGAATACCGGCTGCTTCTGGTTTTCGCCACTGCGCTGCATCAACTCGCCACGGCGGCCTGGCTGGGCGGTCTGCCATTCTTGCTGGTTGCGATTCGCCGCGCATCGTCCCCGGAATTGGCGCGCAAGCTCAGCGCGCGGTTTTCGAGACTCGCGGTAGTCAGCGTCGCGATTCTTGCCTCCGCCGGGGTAATTTTGAGTTTCTCCTACGTCGGCTCGCTCAAGGCCATCTACGGCACTTCTTACGGCGCGATGGTGTCTACAAAAGCAATCCTTTTCGGGCTTCTGTTGTTTCTTGGTGCGCTGAACTTTCAACTTGTCCGCCAAAGGGAAGCCAGCTCCATCCTTGCGAGCCTCAAGCGCTTCGGCGAAGCCGAAATCGGCATCGGCATCACCGTGATTCTAGTGGCCGCCTCTCTGACGTCGCTCCCTCCAGCCGTCGATCTGCTGCAGGATCGCGTTCCTGCCTCAGAGGTTTTCGCGCGGATGACCCCACGCCTGCCGGGTTTTTCCAGTCCCGCCATGAAGGATTTGCCGGAAGATATCTACGCCGCTCAAAAAATGGCTTTTGAAGTTGGCTCACTCTCAACGGAATCTTTTGTGCCCGGCCAATCGGGCACTCGCCTGAACACTCCAGCAGAGAAAGCCTGGTCGGAGTACAACCACCATTGGGCGGGGATCATTGTTCTGTCGGTCGGATTGCTGGCCCTTCTCGCACAGGCGGGGAAAATCTCCTGGGCGCGCAATTGGCCGCTGCTCTTTCTGGGTCTTTCCGTCTTTCTTTTCTTGCGAAGCGATCCGGAAGTCTGGCCGCTCGGCCCCAATGGATTTTGGGTGACGTTTGCCGACCCCGAAGTTTTGGTGCATCGGATCTTTGCGGGGCTCGTGATCGCGCTCGCAGTATTCGAATGGCGCGTGCAAACCGGCCGCGCATCGTCCAATGTTCGCCTGGTATTTCCGATGCTCGTCGCCGTTTCCGGCGCTCTGCTCCTCACGCACTCTCACAGCCTTGGAAATATCAAGGAAGAAGTGTTGGCCGAGCTGAGTCACATCCCTTTGGCAGTTCTGGCCGTGATGGCGGGCTGGTCGCGCTGGCTGGAACTGCGCCTTCCCGCAGAAAACCACACGCGTGCTTGGCTAGCGCGTCTGTGGCCTGTCTGCATCACCTTGATTGGCGTTTTCTTGTTGAACTACCGCGAAATGTGATTCTGAGGATGCCTCTGGGGCGTTTTGAGGGGAAGGGAACTCGGTAAAAACAATTTGGTTCCGGGACGTGGACTCGAACCACGATACTCAGCTCCAAAGGCTGATGTCCTACCGATTAGACGATCCCGGAACCGCTTCTAGCAGTTTAACAGAGCCACGCAATTCCGCCCAAGCCGACCCTGCCCATGCGCGCATCCCCGCTTTCTGCTAAATTAGTACAGTTGCTTCCATCGCGGGAGAGGTGGCCGAGCGGTTTAAGGCGCACGCTTGGAAAGCGTGTGTAGGCTAACCCCTACCGTGGGTTCGAATCCCACCCTCTCCGCCATTTTTTTAGATTCAGTGGGTTAGAGCCTTCCGAGATTCAAATCCTAAGAAATCTCCGGCACCGAGTATTAGCCAGCCAGGAGATTTTTATGGCTCAGCTGCTCAGCTCAAATTCACGCTGTACAAATACATCAAGCTCGCAGACGGCTCTTGGCCTTACTGCAAGGCTGCATTCTATTCAAACGCAAAAATAAAGCCCAACATCGGTGATGGCAAGGTATGGGGCTGCCGCCAAGAGGAAAAACGCAACAATCTATAACAGAGTTTGCAGCGAACGAGGAGCGTTGACTGCTCTGAAAGAAATGGCATGGGGCAGGCTTACGAAATCGTCTTCTGATCACACCGAATGGTTCAAGACGACCACTGGATTATCGAGTACGAGCGAGGTGGCGCTTCGAATCGCGTTCGCATGCCTGACGTGGAAGGTTTCTCGAATGGTCGAGGCGCCACTCGCTGGGGAGCTTCGAAGCTATTGAATGCCTTCAAATCATCTCCCGTAAGGGTTTGCGATTCGACCACGCGCGAGGGCGCACTTCCTTCCCACAGAAATTCCAGCTCCCTCGCTTTCGAGAGGTCGCGATTAAGGACAAATACTGAGAAATCTTTCGATTCCGCGTTGTAGGTTGCCGCAACATCAACGTAGGGCACGTGATCCATCCCAGGAACTTCATACTGGGGCGATTCGACGAGAAGGTTGACAGCGGCGCCGCGAGCGAATTGCAGAGCCCAGCTATAAGGATAGAAAATGGACTGGCGCAGCAATCCGTTTGAATTGGTAACAATTGGGGCAATGACGTTGACCAACTGGGCGAGGCAAGCGACCTTGACGCGGTCGGAATTGCGAAGCAAGGAATTGATGAGGCCACCGACAAGCAAAGCGTCCTCAAGGTTGTAGACTTCTTCCAATAAATGAGGAGATTCCTGCCTCTTGCCGTCGACCGCGTCGCCGCTCGTCGTGCGATACGAGACATTCCATTCATCAAAAGAAAGCCAGAGTTTTTTGGCTGAGCGTTTGCGCCCTTGGACGTAGTCACATACGGCCGCGGTTTCCGCGATTTGGCGCTCCATCGAGAGATTCATGGCTAAGTATTTCGCGGTGTCGCCATTGGTCTCTCTAGCGTTGCCGAAATAACGGTGTAGGGAGAGCCCATCTACATAGTCGTAGCACTGTTCCAGCACTTCCCGGTCCCATTCCAAATAGGTTGGCATGAAAGGGCCGCTGGATCCGCAAGCGACGAGTTTAACTCCGTGATCTACATAGCGCATCTGGCGTGCCGCATCAGCAGCTTTCAGCCCATACTCCGTGGCGGACATGTGGCCAATTTGCCAAGGGCCGTCCATCTCGTTGCCCAAGCACCAGTGTTGAACACGGTGCGGTTCCGCGATGCCATGCTCGCGTCGCAAATCGCTCCAACGGGTTCCTTTTTCGACGTTGCAGTATTCAACCAGAGCTGCTGCTTGCTCGGGAGTGCCGGTACCGAGATTTAAGCCCATAAGCGGAGCGGCTCCTGCCAACCGACACCAAGCCATGAATTCGTTGGTACCGAATTGATTGGTCTCGATGGAATCCCAGGCTTTTTCCAGGACACGCGGGCGACCTTTCTTGGGTCCCACGCCATCCTGCCAGTGGTAGCCGGAAACGAAGTTGCCGCCCGGATAGCGAATGATGGGAACGCCCAAGCGTTTCACTTCGTCCAGAACGTCTTTGCGAAAACCGTTCGAGTCAGATAGTTTTGAGCCCGGCTCGTAAATGCCACCGTAAATCGCACGCCCCAGATGTTCAAGGAAGGACCCGAAGAGGTTCCGGTCGAGAGGAGGAAGAGTTCGCCGGGAATCGAGATAGACACGGGTGGAGGCGTTAGCCCCCGAAGCCGGTGTCTGTGCCCACGAGAAGCGACCAAAAATGAGGTTGGCCGAGCAGGCAGCACCTGCCGTAGTGGCTTGCTGCAGAAAACGTCGGCGAGTAAAGGAAGTCATAACCGTTTCGTCGAGCGTTTACACCTTCTCAACCGGGCAAATGCTGATTCAACGCCCTTGGGAGATAATAACAAGCATCGTTCCATTTCAACGCATTCACAAAACCTGGAACTTTGGTCTCGCGATGGTCCGGAGGGCGATGGCCCCGATTTTTATTCGATGGACTTAGAAAGTCAGCTTGCCTCCGAGTTGCCACCAGCGTGGCAGAGTCTGGCTGGTTACTAGTCCAAAGTTTCCTGCACTCAAATCGGCCTGGATATTCTGGAAATTAGGATGGTTGAACAAGTTGAAGAACTCGAACCGCATTTGAAAGTTAAGTTTCTCGGTGATGTGTGTGTTCTTGTAAACCGTTGTGTCCGTCTGCACGAAAGCCGGGTAACGGAATTGTCCCGCCTTCTCGTTGCCCTCGGTAACGCTGGTGGGCGCAGTGAACTGCCCCGGCGTGAAGACACCAGTGGTGTAAGCACTGCGTGACGTTCCCTGGCTGTAGCTGGAAACGTCTGGGAAATCAAAGGTGTCTCCATCCGCATTGTAGTCGCCGCCGTTCCAAAAATTGGCGCCGGTGAAGACGGTGAAGGGATAGCCGGTCTGGTAAATGCTTGTCCCACTCAGTCCCCATCCTCCGGTCAACTTCCCTACTGGTCCAATACCATTCTGCAGCCCGGGCAGCTCGTAGTTGAAGCTTGCAGAGAAGCGGTTGGGAGTATCCCAAGGCGAAGGTGCGTAGTATTGGTGCGGGTTGATGGCCGTCGGGAACCTGCTGGCATCATCTTTGGAGGATGAGCGCGTGTACGAGGCATTGAAGAAGCCACGTTTTACTCTTGCCCGGAGGTCAAAGGTAACGCCGTTATAGTTGGCCACACGATCATTCTGGGTGTAGTTGATGACGCCAAAACTTGGATTAAGGCGGGCAGGAAGCGTATTAGGTGGCGTTCCAACCAGATCGCCGGCAACGGCATTAATGTCCACGCCATAGGAAACTTGACCGCCGAGGTTGCCATTTCCCACGAGATTGGCGGTGTGGGATCCGCTGTAAAGTACGCTGGCAACGAGATGGCTGCCAAGTCTATGTTCAAGGGTAGCCGCAAAAACATACGCGGTGGGGGACACGATGTTCGGGTCGATTCCCCCAATCAACAAGCCTGCGCCCGGAATTCCTCCCTTTGCGTCCAAACAAGGTGCCACCGGGCACAAGGTTGTGCCAGCCAGAGACGGAAACTGGAAACCAAAGGGCGGTTTGCTACTGGTACCCTGGACAAAGACTGGCCGGGTCGCCGGATCAGTATTCGCAGCGGAAAAAGTGGGCATGATAAGTCCAGGTGGATTGCCGCGGAATTCCTCCTGAATATTGGCGGGCGTGAGCCAGTTCGAGTACGTACCAAACCCGCCGCGCAGCACCCAATCGCCTTTTCCATTGATGTCCCAAGCGGCGGCGACGCGTGGAGCATATGCCTTCGGCGAACCCGGCAGCGCACTCTTTGTCGGTTTTGCAATGCCACTGGCCACTCGCTGCTGGAAGGTTGAACCCGTCCCAAAGTAGAAGTTGCCAAAAACCGTGGATGCGGACCGAGAATAGGGGTTTCCCTGATCGTCGAACCGGAAACCCAGTGTCAACGTCAGGTTGCGCCGCGCTTTCCAGGTGTCCTCCGCAAACAGGCCCCAGGTCTTGGAAGCCGCGTTCCAATCCCAAAGTTGTTGCTGCCCCGTTACGGGACTGTACATGACCCCCTGCTCTTGGGAGGGCGCATCTTGCGCCAACTTCAGCAGGTTGTCGAAATTAAACGAAGGATGTGACCATGGGCCCTGGAATGGCTCGACGTCATCTCCAAACCAGCCATCGTACCCGACTTTGAGAACGTGAGCGCCGCGAACATTCGTCAAAACGTCGCGCCAGTGATAGTTGTGCTGGATGAAATCGCCTTGGGCGAAGCCAAGTCCGTATCCCAGGTTTTGTCCAGTGACAATAACAGTGGGGATAGTAAAATCGCCAGTTTCGTTTAGCTTCCCTTCGATGCGATTCTGGGCGAAGACGGCTTCATTCAACAGTGTTGGGCTAAAGGTGTGAGTCCAGTTGACCTGGAAGGCGCGCTCCCAAGTATTGTTGGAAGTCGTGAACTGCTGGATGGCGGCAGGCCCGCCAAAACCCAAAAGCGTGCGGAAGAAACTGCCGTAAAAGCGGTCATTCTTGAAATATTTGTCCACGCGGGCGAAGTACTGCGTGCCATTGCGGAAATTGGTCCCGTTAAAAGTGCCCGAATCGATCATCGGCGTGGAGCAGGGCAAACCGTTTGTGTTAGATGTTCCACAACTGCCTGGGAAAATGTCGTTGGCGGTTTTGGTAGCAGTTGTGCCGGCAATATGGGTGGGCACGTAGGTAGTCAAAAGCTTGGTACCAAACGTATTTGGATAGTTGGCTTGTGCCCAGGAGGCAAAAGCGGGATCGGCAAATGTCAGCACTTGATTCCCCGTAGAGACGGCCGAACGAAGGGCTTCGATTCCGAAAAAGAAGAAAAACTGATGATGGGGGATGATTGGGCCGCCGATTGTCGCGGAAATATTGTTGCCGTGAAATGGAGCGTAAGTCTGGGCAGCGTTCGGCAAAGAGTACTTGGCATACATGCTTTGGCGCGTGAAATAGTCGCTGGCCAAGCCATGAAATTCGTCAGAACCTGACTTTGTTGTCATGGTGGTTTCGAGACCGCTTCCACGGCCATATTCCACGGAGAACGTATTGACCTGAATGCTGGTCTCCTGAACTACGTCGGGATTGGGCACGAGATTCAATACGCCTTGCCGGATGTTGCTGGTGATGTCCAGCGAGTCAACGACCCACATATTGGCGACCGTTCCCTGTCCATTGGCACTGAGGTCCAGCGCCGTCTCCGTCGAGAAAATATCCGTTGAAGTGCCTGGAGTGCCGGAAGACACGCCGACGCCGCCGGAAAGTCCCAGTCCGGAAACTCCAGGCGCCACGTTAACCAGCGAGAATGGGTTCCGGCCAGCCAATGGCAACGTCGACAGCTCCTGGGTTTCGAGCGTCAATTGATTCCGCGTCTCCGCCGTGTTCAGAAGCGGGGCTTCGGCAGTGACGGTCACGGATGAACTCGCTGCACCGACTTTTACTGCAAATGGCACGTTAAGGTTTTGATTGGTCTCAAGCGTGATAGTCGTTTCGGCCCTGGAAAAACCGGCAGCCTCAACGGAAATTTTGTAGGATCCCGGGGCGAGGCTCAGAAACCGGTAGCCTCCCTCGCCATCTGTAGTGGTTGTCGCGGAAATGTGGTTTCCGAGGTTTTCAAGCGCCACTTTTGCTTGCGCAATCGCGGCGCCGCTCGGATCCACTACGGTGCCTTGGATGTTTCCCGTAAACTGAGCTCGAGTAGAAACAGCAGCAAGCAGCATGACAAGCAAGAGCCGAACGCCGCATGAAATGCGAGCCTCTATTCCCATGTGTTTCCTCCCTCAGTCCAGCTACGTGCGATGCACCCCGGAAAACAAGAATCTAAAGGCCAGCCTGCGTTAGAAAGGACCAAATCCTCTAAGCGGACCATCCACTTCATTCCTCACCTCCGCAGCTATCACCTCGACGGGAACTTGCAGGACTGGTGGCCGCTCAAGCATGGTGCAATCGCTTGCATGACTTGAATGGTGAACATTCTTCAGCAAGCAGGCACTCCTCAATTTGCAGCCCTAGGCTGCTATGCAAACGCTTGCATTTCTGGCGTGTTTATCATCAACATTTTCATTCTGTCAAGCAAAATTCACGCTAGAGGGAAATTTGAACCCGGCTCGTCAGGGCGCGTTGCGGAACTGTACAAGCGAAAGGAATCAGGCTGACGGGCAGCCCACAGCCTAATCCCGCGATGCATGCAACTGAATAGAATAGGTTTACCCGATCTCCTTGGAGTTATGTCCTCGACCAACCGCGATTGGGGACCCGCCCAACCCCCTCTTTAAGCGTAATCAATTGATTGGCGGGGATCCGTTTGAAGGTCTCACGCAAACCGCTTGGCCAACACACGTCGATGTCCACTGCAGTGGAAGCTCCCAAGCCAAAGTGCAGCCGAGGATCGTTACAGGAATAGAAGCTAGACTGGCTCAATACCGCCTGCGCTTGCGTTCCTGCTCCATAATGGACGAGAACGCGAGCTCCAATCGCAGCGCGGTTGGACTTTACGCCCTCTAGCCTCACTTTGATCCAGTTTCCTTTGCCGCTGACATCGTTGCGTAAGAGCGAGGGTGGCTCATTCAGATTGACGATCAGAATATCTACGTCCCCATCGTTGTCGAAATCTCCCAAAGCACACCCACGGCTGCAATGCGCCGCCGCTACTCCCGGGCCCGCCCCCTCGATCAGTTCTTCAAAAGTGCGGTTGCCAAGGTTGCGAAACACCGCGCGCG
>QHYL01000654.1 GCA_003224105.1 Acidobacteriota bacterium
GACCGCCCTCGGCACAGGACGGACACTGCGTAACGTAGTTCCTGCCTACCTTTCGAACTCTCCCCACATGGTCCAGTATCCGAAACTCGTGACCGGATGTACGAACGAAGGAAACAGACTGGTCTGCCGAGCGTCGGTTTCTAGCAAACTCAGGTGGCATAGTTTTGCCAGCGATAAAAGACCGTAATTGTTGCTCGCTCACTTTGCGAAGGCGGGTCAGATACGAGATCTGTTTTTCCAGGTCGTAGTCCGCTCCGTAGAACCAGAATCGCCGGTTCGCGCCGCGGTGTATTCCAAGTGGTCCACGAATGGCGTTCCCAAATTCACCTTCTCGCAGCTCGTCGTGCTTGGGGAAGACTTCGATGCCTTCCGCCAAGCCAGCAGCTCTGATTCGTACTCCAAGTTTCAAAGCTAGGTTGTAAATGTAAATTCGGCACTCCCGGGCCAACGCAGGTTTCTCCATGAAAACCCACAGATGTCCACCCCGCTTGCTCATTTCCAAGGCGGCCTCCACCTTGTCCTGCTGAAGGAAGTACTGCAGCTTGAGCAGGTCTTCCATCGCCCCGGCATAATCGGCATCAATCGCGACCCATTTTGATCTCTGCGTTGACGGATTAATCGCGTACAACCCGATGGTGAGTTCGCCTTCGAGATGACGTCGAATCGTCGCCGGGTTGAGGCCCAGCTCAGCGCCTGTCCTTTTCGCCTTTGGTCGAAAGTAATAGTGACGACCGCTCTCAGGGTGAGGTCGTGACGACTGAAGCGTATAGGCCCCGCGATTTACAAACAGGCGGCTGTAGTCCCGAACCATCTCCGAAGTCGCTTTAATCACAGCCTGCACCGCTCCTCCTTTCCGCGTAGTTCCAGACACAGAAAGCTCGCGCTCTACCTAAACCCGCACCTACCTTTTGTCAAATAACTGGGACTCGGGTGCTAAGGCTTTGGTCCGATTGGGATTACCGGGGACGAAACAGCTCAGAGGAACGGCCGTTTTGTGTTAGACGAGCTTCTCCATCCCAGCTTGCGCAATTTCAACGCTTTGCTGCGGTCGAAGACCGGGCCGCACCATCCATCGATTCTTGCCCGCAAGTAGATGCGGACGCTCCACGATGTCCAGGAAACGACACTCTCGTACAAGCCGGTCGAAATCGCTGACCGTGTAGCCGCCGAATTTCTCGTCGTCAAAATCCACCCAAAACCAAACCCTCGCTCGGCGGTCGTAGACGTAGAAGGCGCCGGATTCGGAAGATCGATCACTGGAATCACATTCATCTTTCCAAACATTGGGTTTTCTCCTCTCAAGGCAAAGTAGAAGCAAAAAAATTACTGGGTACTCAGCAACGCCGCCCCGATGGAGTGTGCGTGGTCGACCCAGTCGATTCTCGCTGCCACGACACAACGAGGTTTACTAGCGAACCTGCACCAAGGGTCAGGCTCACGGCGAACCGGAGAGTGTAAAATTAGGGGATGAGCATGCTGGAGGTGCCTATGTCCTTGAGGACGCTTTTCTGGCCGTGCCCAGGAGTGTTAGTGCTTGCCGGCGCGCTGGCACTTGTCGCGGGATCGCCGGCGCTGGCACAGCAGTCCTCCGCTCAAGCCCAGGACCAGGGGGAGAAGCCCAAGCCGAAAAAGGTTTGGACGGATGCCGATTTGAAAGCGCCGCCCAAGGCAGCAGCGCATCAGGCTACGCCGAACGCGATCTCGCCGCCGGCGGCGGCAAACGGAACCATTCCCGGGACTGATGGCGCTGCCGAAAATGACGGCAGGCAGCATTACACGCGGAACAGGGACCCAAAGTGGTACGCGCGGGAGTTGCAGCCGTTGCGGGAAGCGCTGGCGAAGGTCGACATGGAGATCGGCTCGCTGCGGGATGCGCGGAAAGATGGGAAAGGAGCAACCGACGCGGTTGCCCTGTACGAGGAGCCGGAGGGAGTGAATCCGGACGGGCAGATGGAGGTGCTGAAACGCGAACGCGAGGAACTGCTACGAAAGATTGATGATCTGGAAGAGCAAGCCAGACACGGCTCGATACGTCCGGGGGACCTGCGGGATGAGCGCTTGCAGCAGCCCGACACTGGAGCGCCCAGGGGCGCGCGTGATGCCGCTGAGCCCAAGGCCAAGAGCCGCGCGGAACAAGAACTGGAACGCGAGATTGCTGAACAGAAAGAGCAGCTCGAACATTCGCAGAAAGAAGCGGACCTCTTACAGCGGGACTTCAAGCTGCAGCAACAGCAGGAAGGGTCCAGTCCGCAGCCGCACTCGCGAAGGGACAAGGCTCCTGCCTCTATGGGGACCGCCAACATACTGAGCGAGAAGCAGGTCGACGTCGCCGAGCGCCAGCAGAAAATCGCCGAGCTAGAAGACCTGCTTAGGGACGAGCAACTCAAACCGCTCGCCAGGAAGAACGATGAAAGCACGAAGGAGGCAGCTCTGGAGAGTCCGAGCGAGGCGGTTCAGCTACAGGAGGCAGAAGTCGAGGCGCAATGGCGAAAGCAATTCGCGGCGATCGACTATAAGATCCGCACAGCCAAGACAGAGCTCGATATTCTCCAGCGCGAGCTGAATCTCGGGTTGGTCCAATACTCACCCCATCCTGCGACCACGATGAAGGAAAGCATCACGCGAAAGCAGATCAATGAGCATCGCAAGGCGATTGCAGGTAAGCAGAAAGAGCTTGCAGGTCTCAACGCCATGAGCGCAGAGCTGGAAGACGAGCTGCGCCATTCAGGTGGCCCTGCGGGCTGGTCGCGGGAGTAGCGCATCTCGCGCAGCTTCATCTGACCTGCCGGATGCGGTTAACGTAAAAGGCGCCGCGCCGCATGACGAAGACTGGTCGCCGTCGAGCGCGATCATATCGGCGTCCAAGCCAGCGCGATCGAGCCGATCCTGCAGGCCGAGTGGTTCAGCCCCTAGTGCATTGGCGGAGACCATCGCGCCATGGGGTCGTGGCCGCGCTCGCGAACACGATACACGAATTCCTCGGCGTTGCGGTCGTGCGCGCCGGCCACTGCGCTAGTGCCAAACACAATTTCAGCCCGCGTGTAGCTAGGGCGTAGTGGAACAATTCCAACACGACCAGGATTCATAACCCACGAGCACCACCCCCCGCCTTCGTCCCAGGCGACGTGCAACTCCAAGACTTCATTTCCGACCCGCAAACACGACCGGAATCCAGGATAGTAAATGGATAAAGCATGGAAGCTCTATGACTTGTAGACAGCCCGAGGAGTCAATGCGCATTCAATCAGCGGCCATAGAAAGGTCAATGAAAGGGCAAACGGTAGCTAGTCGTGGCCGAAATGGCTTGCACTCTCGGTATGCCGCCATCCAAAGCTTGCTGCAATGGAAACGCGCGTTTCCCCTGACCGTCTAGGACTGGCATCTCAAGGAGTTGGGAATGCCAATCCGTAAGCAGGCCAAAGAAGACCGGGTACACGGCCTTTGTGAAGAAGCCTGAAACGAATCGCAAAATGTCGTAGTTCGCAACCAAATAAAGAAGCCGATTCACGTGAACTTCCTGGCTCATGCAAGAAGCGATTGCTCGGTAGCATTTCGCTGGCTTCGGGGTTCGTTCGTACTCGAGTGCAAACCTACGCTCCCCAATATCTGTGCGGACCGTCACAATTGCGTCGTAGTCCTTTGCAAAGCCGAAGGCGGTGAGTTCATTCTGAGAACGGATCTCCATCGATCCCATCCAGCGCGCGAGCAACCCGGCGCGCATCGCGCTGAGCTGGATCTCGTTCAGTCCGATGGCATGCAAAACGTTTCTGTCCGCTTTTTCCGCGTCCGTTCGGCCACACCCAACCAGGCAGTACTCGCCCATGCTCTGCAGCAACGTTGCTGCGCTGCTTGCGACCGAATACACAGGATCCCCGGTTCCAGCCACCAGTGTCTGCCGCAGCACAAGACCGCGGTCAACTAAT
>QHYL01000033.1 GCA_003224105.1 Acidobacteriota bacterium
ATGGGGTCAAAATTGACTTCTGCCCGTGAGAGGTACGACGGCAAGGAGTGAATACGGTTGCTTGCGTAGGAGGCGAGTACTAAACTCTTTGGTACTAGCGGACCGTTGCTCTTAGCAATTGCAGGAACTAAGCTCTGACACATCGGGCTCCTGCCCGGGGTCCACGATGGGCGAAAGTCCAGCGAAAGCGTGGAGCCGGGTACGGTGTACCGATACAATACAGGCTCAGAGTTTGGGCCAGTTGACATTGGTGCGCAAAGAGTTAGTATGCCACCGGGGTTATTTTCTCCCCTCGGAGGCACAATGTCACGCAAACTCACAGTAGTTCTCCTGGTCATGTTAGTGTTGGTAGGAGCGATGAGCCTGAAGACGGTAGTCGTCACCCACGGTGACGGCTCCGTGATCATGGCAAACGGGAGCGCACCCGCTCCTCCAGTGCCCTGGAAGAATGGCAGTGCGCCAGCTCCTCCAGTGCCTTGGAAAAATGGGAGCGCACCAGCCCCGCCGGTACCCTGGAAGTAGTTGAACTACCGAGGATAGCACGCGTCTCGGAGTTGGCCAGGGTGCAGGCAAGACAGGATATGCATGCCTGGTCCATTACAGTCTTTGGTATGGCTAGTGGGCACGCTTCTTGAGGCCGGCGTGGTCGTGTGCGCCCTCAGGGGCAATTCCCTCCGGCGATATCTGTTCCTCAATCTTTACATGGGGTTGTCCTTTGCTGTCAGTGTGGGACGATTCCTCGTCCTTAACCGCTCAGGATTTTCATCCTTGGAGTATGCCTACTTCTATTTTTACTCCGATGCGCTTCTGACCATCGGACTGTATTTCGCGCTTCTGAATCTGTACAGTCTCGTTTTCGATGAGATGAAGGTCGAGAAATACCTCCGCCTAGGAGCGGTCTTGCTGCTGGGTGGCACGGCCTGGTTTTCTTATACCGTCATCAGCCAATCTTCGCATCGAATTCTCTCCCATTTTGCCTTTGAGCTCTCCCAGAACCTGTATTTCGTCGGCCTCGTCCTGACCTACGTTCTTTGGGGCGCCATCCTGAAGATGCGAGAAACCCGCACTCGCTTGATTCAGCTTGTCTTAGCGCTCGGGCTCTATTTCAGCGCTTTCGCGGCGGATTATGCCCTCCGAAACCTTTACCCGAACCTGCAGCCTTTCTGGCAATTTCTAACTCCTACGCTGGCTTGGATTTTGCCTGCGGCGTGGATGTACACCTTTATGTTGGTAAATGAAGACGCCAGACTGGCGCCTTCTCGCCTTGCGGCGGTGCCGAGATGATGGCTGCATTTATATTCGTCGTATCGCTAGTGATTTTCCTGCAATTCTTTGTGTTCTATTGCCGCTCGCTCATCGCCGTGTCTTCCAAGCAGGCGCTGTCCCCGGAAGTGCAGGAAGTCACTGGCATCCAGAAAACTGCGTCCGGCGAGGATTTCAACCGCGTCATCCAACTGCTGCATCTTTGCCCGGAGCGGCCTGAAGATCGCAAGGGCATTCAAGCTATCGGCGCCTATTTCCGCCTGCTCAGTTTTGTCGCATCCACGGTCGCGCGCTTGGTTCCTTCCATGAAATCCTGGACGGATTCAGAGCGTGGACACTGTACGTACTTTGCGGCTATCGCCCTGGAGCGGCGTATCTCGTTCAGCCGCGACATGCTGGCCCAACAAATCGACGCCTAACCCCCCTGGCCGTAGTTTCGCACCCCCTTGCCTGATGCTTCTTTCGTGACAGGTGTTCTCGATTTCCTGCTTGACATTCCGGGAGCCGTGCTATTCTGAGCGGGCTCTCTCCTCACCGGAGAATGCGTCCGCAGCGCAAAACTTACGGTGACAAAAACATGTTTGCAGTGTGGCGCGGTGTTGCCGGCAGGGACCCGCGTCTGCCAGTTCTGTGATTCTTCCTTTTCCGTGGGCTTTTCCGCGATAGTGGAGCCCTCGGACATTCCTCAGGTTGGAATCCCCCCAAGAACCATCGAAACCGGGGAACCGAGAACCGGATCGCTCGAATTCCAGGCTTCCCCCGGCACAAATCGAACACAAGATGCGTCGTGGCGTGGCGAGTTGGCTAAACGCTTCAGGGCCTACCGGACGCACAGGGGCAAACTGCCTGGAAACGATACACAAGCGCACTTTTCTTTCGAGGATTCATCGCCTGAAAGCCAAACCGGGGCTTCTATCACCATCGAAGAAGAGCCTCCAACCAAGGAAGAGTTCTCCTTCACGATTGCCATTGGCAAAGCGGCGAAGGCCAATCCTTGCGAAGAGTCGCCGATGGAGATTGATGTCTCCTCGCAGACGAATGCCAATGGTCACGCACAAACACAACTGGCTCAAGTGGAAGCCAACTCTCAGCAGGGCTTGTACCCGGTCGCCTCGTTCGATGACCGCCGGCTCGCGGGATTGATCGACTTTTTCTGCCTGGCGTTTGCTTACGGCGGTTTCTTGGGCCTTTTTGGTTCGCTGGGAGGACACTTCACGCTGAGCAAGCTGAGCGCGGCGGTTTGTGTCGCAACGTTTGCGGTCGTTTACATGCAATATTTCGCGCTTTTCACCATCTTTGGCGGAACCACGCCAGGGATGATGCTGCGCGGCTTGCAGGTGGTCAGTTTTTCGGGCGAACTCCCTACGCCAAGGCAAATGTTGTTGCGCAGCGTTGGTTATTTGCTTTCGGCAGGAACATTTTTTCTGGGATTTCTGTGGGCGATGTGGGATTCCGACGAACTCACGTGGCACGACCGTTTCTCGCGAACGTACTTGAGCGTCGAGCAAACGCTGCCTGAACTGGAGGCTTCCGACGCGGCGCAGGGCCGCTGAGGTTTGTGTGTTTAGGCGCGCGAGGCGATGGACCGCGACTCGGCAGCCAAGCGCACGATAGCATCGAGGCTCCGATCAACGTCAGCCTCTGTTGTAGCCCAGGAAGAGACACTGATGCGCATGGCGGTTCTTCCCTGCCACACGGTTCCTCCGCACCAGCAAGTGCCGCCCTCCTGAATGCGGCGGATCACTTCGCGCGTCACCTCCGGAGACCCGAAGGATACCAGCACCTGATTGATGACCACGTCGTTCAGCACTTCGAAGCCAGCGTCCTGCAAACCCTTGGCAAATCGTTGCGCGAGGGCGCAGGTTCTTTCCACTAGTTCGCGCAATCCGTCTCTGCCCAAGGACTTCAGCGTAGCCCACAGTTCCACTCCGCGGGCCCTCCGCGACGATTCCGGCGTGTGCTGCATGGGCTCGCGGCGCGCGCCAGGTTCGAGGTAAGCCGCGTTAATGCCAAAGGCGGCCCGCAACGCGTCGCCATTCTTCAAGAGGACCACACCGCAGTCGTATCCTGCGTTTGGCCATTTGTGCGCGTCGGTCGCCCAAGAATCGGCGTTCTCGATGCCGCGTGTTAAGTGCGCGTACTTCGGCGAAACACGCGCCCAAAGGCCGAATGCGCCATCCACGTGGATCCAAGCGCCCTGCTCCTTGGCTTTTGCGCAGATCTCATCAGCAGGGTCGAAGGCGCCGGTGTTCACGTTGCCTGCCTGAATGCAAACAATCGTGCTTTCAGACAACTGCGGAAGCCGATCGGCGCGCATTCTTCCCTGGCTGTCCGCGTCCACAATCGTCACGCGCTTTCTTCCGAAGCCCGCCATGCTCAAAGCCTTCAATACGGATGCGTGAACTTCCGCGCCCACGACGACTTGAATGGGCGGCGCGCCAAACATTCCATTTTCGGTGACGTCCCAGCCTGCCTTCCTCAGGAGAGCGTGTCGCGCCGCGAGAAGTGCGGTGAAGCTTGCCATGGTCGCGCAGGTGACCAGCCCTCCCTGGCAATCCAGAGGCAATCCGAGAGCTTCGCAAATCCATTGAAGGACTACATCTTCGAGCTCTACGGCAATAGGGGACATGACGCGAAGCGAAGCATTCTGATTCCAGGCGCCAGCCATCCAGCTTGCGGCCAATGCAGCCGGAACCATGCCTCCATTTACGAAACCGAAGTAACGGCCGCCGGTGGTCGCCATTGTGGCTGGGGAACCAGCGGCCTCCAGTTGGTTGAGCACGTCGGCGGGGTTGGAGGGCCCAGCGGGAAAGGGCTCGTGAAGTCCAGCAAGAGCGGCGAGGTCCAAAGACGAAGGACTCACGCGGCGGGCGCTGGCACTATCCACATAGCGAATCGCTCTTTCGGCAGCGAGATTGAGCAACTCGGCGGACTGCGATTTTGGGGTCTCTCTGGGCTGCATGAAATCCGTCCTTTTCGCGGGCATTCGCGAGCAAGCTTCTACAAAGCGCGCTGATGATATGCGCCAACCTTAGAAACCTAGCAGCTAGTTTTGGAATGGAAAGAGCCGAATTGTCCGGTTATTTCTTGACGGCCTCATCGGAAGCAATCTTGCCGTCGCGAATAAAGATGATGCGGTGGGCATGCTGGGCGATGTCGTGTTCGTGGGTTACAAGAATGATGGTATTTCCCTGGCGGTAGAGATTCTCGAAAAGCGCCATGATTTCTTCGCCGGTTTTCGAGTCCAGGTTGCCGGTAGGCTCGTCGGCGAGCACGATCGAGGGCGTATTGACCAGGGCTCGAGCAATGGCAACGCGCTGGCGTTGACCGCCGGAAAGCTCGTTAGGCTTGTGCTGCATACGATCCGTAAGATCCACGCGCCCAAGAGCCTTTTTCGCTTTCTCGATGCGCTCCTCAGCAGGCGTGCCGTTGTAGATCAACGGCAACTCGACGTTGTGAAGAGCCGTTGCGCGGGGCAGAAGATTGAAAGTTTGAAAAACAAAACCGATTTCTTTGTTGCGGATGTAAGCGAGCTCATCGTCGTCCAGATCGCTTACGAGCCGGCCCGCCAGCCAGTACTTCCCGGAGCTCGGTGAGTCAAGACAGCCGATAAGATTCATAAGCGTGGATTTGCCGGAACCGGAAGGTCCCATGATGGCCACATATTCGCCCTTGCGAATCTCCAAATTCACGCCGCGCAGCGCGTGCACTTGTTCGGCGCCCATTTCATAGACTTTAGCCAGTTCTTCGGTCTTGATGACCACGCCGGAATTGACCAGGTCTTCCCGGTAAGAGTCGGCGGTCTGTGTCTCAACAGGCATGCAAATCTCCCTTGTTTTCCCGTGCGTCAGCTCTGCTGATCATCCTGCTTCTTCGGCGCGCTGTTGTCCACCTTGATCTGCGCTTCCGGTTTCAACGTGCGCAGCGCCTTGTAGCTGCCGATGACAATCTCATCGCCGGGTTGCAAACCCTTGGTAACCTCAATGTCCGTGACGCCCGAGATTCCGGTGTCCACGGGACGGAAGAAGGCTTTCTTGCCGTTCACGACGAAAACACCCTGAATTTCATCCTTTTTCGGATCACCGGACGCAGCGGGCGGCGGCGCAGCAAGGGTCACACCCGAGCCTTGGCCTTTGGCGTTCTTCGCCGCTTCTTCTAACTCCTTGCGAGTCCGCATGGCCAGCGCCTGGATGGGAATGGCCACGACATTCTTGCGCTCGGCAGTCTTGATTTTCGCGGTTGCAGAAAGCCCCGGCCGCAGGTTGTCGGGTGGCATGTCCAGCGTTACCACCACTTTAAAATCCTTCGCTTCCTGAGTGCTGGTGGTGGTTTGCGTGGTTGTCAAACCAGAACTGCGCAATACCGCCTGCGAGCCGATTTCAGTCACTTTGCCCTTGAACACCTTACCGGGAACGGCGTCGATGGTGACGTCGGCTTCCTGCCCCATCTTTACATTCACAATGTCTGTCTCATCGACTTTCACTTCCGCCGTGACCACCGACATGTCGGAGAGCGTCATCAAAAAGCTGCCGTTGGAATTCTGGATGCCCGGGACAACATAGTCACCCACGCGTTCCGGCAAGTAGCTCACGATGCCATTGATCGGTGAAGTGTAAATCGTCTTGTGCAAAACGTCTTCCGTATGTGTGAGCACGGCACGGCTCTGATTCACCTGCGCCCGCGTTTGATCCATTTGAGCCCGCAAGGCTTGCACGCGCGCTTTTGCAGACTCAACAGCAGCGGCCGTCGCATCATAAGTTGTCTTGCGCTGGTCAAAATCCTGCTTCGGGATCAAGCCATCCTTATAGAGGCCCTGACCGCGGTCGTAGTCCAGCTTGGCCTTTTCCAGGTTAGCCTGCTGGGAAATGAGATCCGCTTGGGCTGCTTTATAGCTCCCCTCAGCAGCCTGAGCGCCGGATTCAGCCGAAGTAGTAGCCGCCGATTGCGCTTGAACGTCCGCATTTGCTTGGACGTTCTCCTGGAGGAGTAGTTTGTCGCCCTTTTTTACCTTGTCGCCTTCCTTAACCAGTATTGCCGTGATTCTTCCAAATCCCTGGGCCGTCACATTCGTATAGGTGGTGGGCTTGATTTCGCCCGAGGCGGTTACCAGGGACACCAAGCTGTCTTGCTTGGCCACTTTGGCCGTTTGCACCGTAACCACGCCCTTGTTTGCCTGGTTTACGCTGAAAAGAACAATTCCGCCGAGAACAACTGCGACACCCGCGCCAATCGCCACTTTATGCCACGTCTTCATTCGCTTCCCCTTCGCTCCACCACACTGCGCCCGCTACTCCAAATTGCTGCCATCCTGCGAAGTTCCATGAAATCTTGGGTTTGCGATGCCGCGCGATGGCCAATACGTATCCGAACCGCTCGCTTCTACATGTACATACGCCTGTCCCGCCCGAAATGTTTCGCGGGATACTCAGCCCGGCTATGTAGCTCGAATACGCAACAAACCCCAGCATTGCTTGTTAGTTTCGGAGAGCCTCGCCAGGAGCGGAGGCGTACGCCCCACACCTATTGTATCGTTATTAACAGGGCGTGAAAAGTGTTCCCGCTCAGCTCTAGCACCGGCATCCGACCCACACCCTATTCGACGCGGGCAGGAGCTGATTGGTCAGCCGCGAAAGTGTTGAATGCCGGCGTTAGAGTACCCGTTACACGCTGGAATCTCGCTCGGGCGCCCTCTGTGGCCTCCATTGACATGCAAACTTCCAACGATAGAATCGATTTCATGAAGTCCTCGGGCTTGGCATCACCAAGAAATGCGGCTAGAAAGTTGGTTGGCTTTCTCGTTCTTGCATTCGCCCTTCTGCTTTCATCGAACAGCGCTTTGGCGCAATCCGGCGCAGGAGCGGACGATCCCCGCGTGTCAAAACTATACGGCGATGCAAAAGCCGCGGAAGCGCATGGTGATTTTGCAGGCGCCGCTGCGAGTTACGAATCGCTTCTCCAGGTTGCGCCGCGCCTGGCGCCTGCCTACAACAATCTGGGCTCACTTTATCTTCGGCAGCGCGAGTACAAGAAAGCCGCTGCGGTTCTGGAGAAGGGGCTGAAGATTGACCCCAAAATGTCGTCCGCGTCGGCGCTCCTGGGCATTGCCCTCTACGAGCTGGGCGATTATGCCGGAGCGGGACGGAATCTGGAATCCGCGCTGCGCGCCAACCCCAGGGACAACAACGCCGAGCTTTTTCTGGCGAATGACCTGATCAAGCTCGGCAAAATTGAACAGGCCGCGGAGCATTTGCGGCAACTTTCCCTGCGCCAGCCCGAAAATCAGGAAGTCCTGTATTTGCTTGGCAAAGTGCACATGAAATTGTCGGAGCAGGCGCTCACGAAACTCAATGCGCTGGATGCCAATTCCGTGTGGGCTCATGAAATCTCCGGCGAGGTCATGGAGAGCATGAAGAATTACGACGGCGCGCTGCTCGAATACAAGAAAGCCGTGGAAGTGGCGCCCATGCAAGCGGGCACTCACTACCATTTGGGGAATGCTTACTGGTCGCTGAATATGTGGGACGCCGCGACGGAGCAGTTTCACGCGGAACTCGCGAACGATCCTTCGAACTGCATGGCGCAATGGAAGATTGGGAACATTATTCTCGAACAGCACGGGGACCCGGCGGCGGCGCTCGCGGAAACGCAGAAAGCGCTGGACGCGTGCCCGGATCTCATGGAGGCGCGCGTGGATCGCGCTCGCGCGTTGATAAAGCTGGAGCGGCACGCAGATGCGGTGAAGGATTTGGAGGCCGCGGTAAAAGCTGATCCAGCAGAAGCTTCGACGCATTTCCTTCTGGCGCAGGCATATCGCGCGCTCGGGCGGACACAGGAAGCTCAAGCTGAAATGAAAGTGTTCAGCAAACTGGAAGAGAGTGCGCGAGCGAAAACCGCAGAGAGAGCCAAAGAAGTGTTGCAGGAAAAAAGCAAAGAGCCGTGAGGGATTCTTTGAGCTGCATTTCCACCGGCGTTCGGATAAATCGCTGGAAAATCTTTAGGAATTCATGGCGTTTGCGGAGTGGAGCGGCTGCCGGTGAGAGCCGCGCAGCGGTCGTATTCGCCCTTGGCTTTTTCCGCAAGGCTCTGCTTGCGGTAGACGGGAGCCAGCATGCAATGCAGATTGGGAGTTTGCGGAGAAAGCTCGATCGCCTTTTCTAATTCCACCTGCGCTTTGGGAAATTCTTCCAGCCGGCTGTAAGCCTTGCCAAGAAGTTCGTGCGTTTTGGAGTCGCGCGGATCAATTTCAATGGCTTGAAGAAGGAGCGTGACAGCTTCCTTCGGGCGGTTTTCGTCAATCAGGAGACTGCCCAGATCTATGTAGGGTCGGGAATTCTTGGCCACAGATTGCTCTTGCCAGGTGATCGCCTGCTGGTATGCCGCAGCCGCTTCTTCGTTTCGGCCAAGCCCCGCAAAGGACAAACCCAGATTATCATTTGCTTTTACATTCCTGGGATCGAGCTTCAAACATTGCTGGAAAGCGCTGATGGCTTCGGCAAAGCGGTTCTCGTTGTATTTTGTGCGGCCCAGATTGTACCAACCGTCGGAATCATTAGGAGCCCACTCGAGCATCTTGGTCAACCACTTGTCGGCGTCGGCGTAGTCTGCAAGAACGATATAGTCGAAGGCAACAATCTTCAAATCGGCGGCTGACGGGTTGCGGTATTTTGCGCCCGCC
>QHYL01000034.1 GCA_003224105.1 Acidobacteriota bacterium
AGGCTGTCGCGGCACTTGGGAAGCCGGAGCGAGAACCGCTTCAGGGAATTCCAGGAACGGACCAAGAGAGGCAAAGCAATTCTAATTAACGAGGTAGTGTAAGTGAAGGAACAAGGCACAGTGAAGTGGTTCAATGCTTCGAAGGGGTACGGGTTCATCCAGCGTCAGACGGGCGAAGATGTGTTCGTGCACTTCTCCGCCATTCAGATGGACGGCTACAAGTCGCTCAACGAGGGTCAGACGGTGGAATTTGAGGTGAAGAAGGGCCCGAAGGGCCTTCAGGCAGAGAACGTTACAAGCCTCTAGCCTGCTTTAAGGGAGTCCCGGTCACTGCCGGGGCTCCCATTCCAAGAGATTCGAATCGAGATTCCGAGACAGAGTGGTCAAGGAGGATGTTGTGCAAGTAATGCAGGAAGGTCAGACCATCAAACATGAAGTGTATGGCTTGGGAATTGTGACCGCTTCCGACCAGGAGCGGACGTCCGTGGATTTTGACGATCATGGCCCCAAGCTCTTTGTTACCAGCATCATGTCCGCTGAACTGATTGGTGAAGCTCCCGCCACACCTCCGAAGACCAAGCGGCGCCGCAAAGCTTCCGCTGCAGCGAAGGCTGCCAAGAAAGCCGCGGCTGCTGCCAGTCGTTCCTGAGCCTTTCCTCGATTTACCATTGGCATTCCTTTGCGCTTATTCGGCGCAGAGGTGTGTTTAGTGGTTTCTCCACATGCTGGCATTTAATTGTGGTAGCTTTGGAGCCGCATGAAGCGCTTTGTGATCATTCTTGGGATCATCCTGCTGATCAGCGGTGTCGTGGGGCTGGTTCATCCTAACTTTAGCTATCACAAGCAAGAAGAGGTGGCGAAGATTGGATCGTTCAAAGCCACTGTGGATGAAGAGAAGACCACGCAGATTCCCGCCGCGGTTTCCATCGTGCTTCTCGCCTCCGGCATTGGCTTGGTATTGCTCGGTCCTCGCATCAAGTAGCATTCCGTGTTTTGCTAATCCGGGCTCCTTCCACTTGCCTCTTGAAGCACTCCTGCCTGTATCCCATTGACATGCTTCTCGCAGAGGAATAAACAGAGGCAAGGGTTATTCGTCCACAGGGGCGTCTTCACAAGACGGAGAGACGAAATGAAAGTTACGTTTTTGAAGTACAGCCTTGGGCTGTGTGCGGTTGTGGTGTGTCTTTTCTTGCTCCCTTCACCAGTTTTTGGACAAAGCGTGCCCGGCGTCAGCGAGAGGGAAGTGCTGATTGGCTCCTGTTCCGCGCTGGAAGGTCCCTCACACTTTCTTGGCACAGAAACCGTCACGGGCGCGAAAGCCTACTTGGACATGACGAACGACGCAGGCGGGGTCGACGGCCGGAAACTCAAGCTCATTTCCTATGACGACAGCTATGATCCGGCCAAGACCGAAGCATGCTTCAATCGCCTCATGGAGCAAAAGGTTTTCGCTCTGGCATTCTTTGTGGGAACTCCCACCGCGGTGAAGTATCTGCCTTTGGCGGAAAGCAACAAAATCCCTCTAGTCGGGCTATTTACCGGCGCGCAGACGCTGTATGTTCCGTTACGCCATTGGGTGGTGAACGTTCGCGCCTCGTACTTCGACGAAACACGCGAGCAGATGGACGGCCTATGGGGCACCCTCGGCTACAAAAAGATAGGCGTGATCTACCCGGAGGATCCCTTTGGCGCGGCGGTGCTGGAAGGAGTGAAGACCGCGCTAAAAGGGCACGGCACTGAACCGGCGGCAACGGCGTCCTATCCGCGGCAGACCAGCCAAGTAGGAGGAGCCATTGACACGGTGAAGGCCGCAAATCCCGAAGCGGTAGTGGTGGTCGGTCCGGCGAACACCGTTGGGCCGATTCTTAAGCAAGCCCACGCAAAAGGCTGGAAGCCGCTTTTCCTCACGGTGTCGTTTGTGGGCACGGATGACCTAATCCAGGAGGCCGGGTCTGATGCGGAGGGCGTGGTGGTCACACAGGTTGTGCCGCCGTACTACCTCACCGAATACAAAACGGTCGCGCTCTACCGGCGCACGCTAACGAAGTACTACCCTTCCGCGCAACCCAACTTTGTGAGTCTGGAAGGGTTTGTGGACGCCATGGTGCTCGTCGAGGGGATGAAAAAGGCAGGGAAGGAATTGACCCGCGAGGGACTGATTCGCGGCATCGAGTCACTCCATGAAATAGATATGGGCCTCGGCTCAAAACTCAAATTGAATTATTCGTCGAAAGAGCATAAAGGTTTTGACAGCGTGATTCCGACAGTTATCCGCGGGGGCCGCGCCGTGCCGTTCACGGACTGGTCCATGGCGGCGCCGAAGTGAGAATGAGATTTCGCGCTTATTTGGCGGCGGATTCGGCTTGATCGAAGGCGTGATAGGACGAGCGGACCAGCGGGCCGGACTCGACGTGTTTGAAGCCCATGGCTTCGCCGAGGATCTTGTATTCGGCGAACTCGTCGGGATGAACGTAGCGCACGACCGGCAGATGCTCGCGCGTGGGTTGCAGGTATTGGCCCAGCGTGAGGATGTTCGTGCCCTGCGCGGCTAATTCCCGCATCGTGGCCACGACTTCTTCTTTTTCCTCGCCGAGACCCAGCATCATCCCGGTCTTGGTGGGCACCTCGGGATGCGCTTCCTTGGAACGGCGCAACAGCTCCAAAGACCTCTCATAGACCGCGCCTTTGCGCACCTGGCGGTAGAGGCGCGGGACGGTCTCGGTATTGTGGTTGAGAACATCGGGTTGCGCTGCAAGCACGATGCCCAGCGCGTTCCAGTCTCCGCGGAAATCCGGGATCAAGACTTCCACTTTGCAGCCCGGCACCCGCCCGCGAATCTCCTCGATGGTGCGCGCGAAAATGTGCGCCCCGCCGTCGGGTTGATCGTCGCGATTCACGCTGGTAACCACGGCGTAGCGCAAGCCCATCTTCGCCACGGCATCGGCCACGCGATAAGGCTCGCCTTCGTCGGGTGGCCCCGCGGGCTTGCCCGAGGGCACGGCGCAAAATCCGCAAGCGCGCGTGCAAATGTCCCCCAGAATCATGAAAGTGGCCGCGCCATGTTCCCAACATTCGCCCATGTTCGGGCAGCGGGCGCTTTCGCAAACGGTATGCAGGTCCAGGGTGCGCATCAGGCGCTTCAGGTCTTGGAAGCGCTCGCCGCCAAAGAACTTCACGCGTAGCCAATCCGGCCGCGGGTGGGCATCCGGCGGAGGCACCGGGGGCGCCGGTGAATTAGCGATGATATGAAAGGGCGAGGCCATGGAGTCCGCGCGAAACATTTATTTTACGCGCATCCGAAGCAGCCTACAAATCATCCGGTAGACAGGCTATGGTACTTTCGTCACTTCCATGGAATCGCCGGTTTGGTGGTCGGAGATCTGGAAGCGCAGGAATTCGTGAATGGCGCGAAGCGCCTCGGAGTCTTTCGTCCTAATGTGGATGCGCGCTCCTTTTTCCGTGGACTCCACCTTGTATTCGATCATGTTGCGCAGACGCTTCATCCCCTCCGAGCCCGGCGGGTTTTGCGCGTGAATGAGCATGGGCGCGGAAAAATCTCCTGCCGTGAACATCGTTACGATGTGCCCAAAATGTGAACGAATCTGGTCCCGGCTGGCGGTGTCCTTTGGGTCGTTCGCTTCCGCCTCGATGGCTCCGCCATCCGGATAGAGCCGGAAATGGTGCGTGGTCTTCTCGTGCGAAAAACCCATCACTTCGTCTCCGCGCTGAGCCACGCCCTGATGATGTTGGTCTTGGGGCGATGGGTTCTGAGCGTGCATTGGACACACGGACATCTCGGGAGCTGTGTCCGGCGGCTTCTGCTGCGCAATGGCGGAAATAGCAAAAATGACAAACATCGTGGCAATTTGGGCTGGGCTTTTCATTTTCGAAATCCTTTCTTGAAACTTGAGGCTGCAGCTTTACGTTTCCCCGGAATTTCTGTTAATGACTCAAGGAGTTCTGCTCTTCGGCCTCTCCCGGCCTCGGCGAGCCGCTGGTCCCAAAGACGGAGAGTTTCGCACATGTGCCGACGCAAGGCCTCAAGCTCTTTCAGGGATTGCTCGACAAGGTGAAGCTTCTCCTCCGCCAAGGCGCGCACCTTATGGCATGGTATACCACCACGGTCCCGCATGGCGAAAATCCGCGACAGCTCCGCCAGGGAAAAGCCGATGGCGACCGAAGAGCGCACTGTGCAAACACGTTTTGCGCTTTGCGGCGGGTACAACCGGTATCCGTTCGGAGCGCGAATCGCGGCCGGCAATACACCAATGCGCTCATAGTGGCGCAGCAAATCCGTGCTGACGCCTGCCATCTTCGCCAGCTGACCGGAACGAAGAAGCCTTTGCTCCATGAGTGGCACCTCGAACGGGAAGAGTATCGACCCTGGAATGGGTTCCAGGGTCAAGCACTTATTTAGACGGGCAGGTAAAGGATTGGATCTGACAGTTTATCTTATGTTGGCAATGCGTCCCTGCGTGGGAAATTTCTGGAATTGCAGCAAGTCGTGGCCTGGAACAACTCGATCGGCGGAACCGGCTAACTCGATCATTCTGGCCTGATTTCTAATGTTCGCCGGTTGATCAGCCTCTGAAAACGTCGCACTCGGTTTGTGTTCCTGGAGGTTCCGATACAGATAGCAATTATCGGAAGCCAGCACGAACGGGGGATTCCCTTCCACTCGAAGATACTGCGACGCAAACGTATGGCGCGCGCCGGTGTACACGCGAATCCCCGGCAGAATCTCGACGTCGTCTCCATCCACCAAATGCAGACGCCCTTCGGTGTTCAGTCGCACTAATTGCCCTACGTCCTCCGGATCGATGCCGCCGTGCTTCCCGCCCGGTTGCCAGGCCTCTCCGGTGTAATACCGAAACTCCTCTTTCTGAATCCACACCGCCGCTTTAGGGAACAAGTCGATGCCTCCCATGTGGTCCCAATGAGCGTGGCTGATCACGATGTCGGTCACTTCTTCCGGTTTGACGCCCGCGAGGCCTACAGCTTCGTCCGGACGAACGAAATCTGTGACTGGAAAATACTTGGTCCATTTTTCGCGATGGAAACCGCTGTCAAAAAGAAGGTTGTGCCCGCCTCCCCGCACCAGCCAAACCACAAAGGCAATTTCCACCTTCTCGCCCTTTGGAGCGCCAGCGACAAGTTCGCCCACGGGAAACCCGGGTGAATTTGCATACCGAATCGCCTGGATTGAGTATTCCGGCCCCGTGGCAGCAGGCTGGGCCGTAGCCACGATCATCAGAAAGAGAAAAAGCAGTTTCTTCATTGCGGGTCCAAAGAGCCGCTATTCTAGACCGTTAGACGAGGGAAATTCAGGCAAACATTCTCGCTAGGAAAGCAGGCAGGCACAACTTACAGCGGGCGACGCGAGGAGCGCACGAAATCGCGCAGAACAGTGACATTCGGCCCGTAAGTGCCGATTCGCCCCGCATCCACAGGAAGCCCAAGCCGTTCGGCGAGGTCGAGATTCACGCCCGCGTCATCAAGCTCGGAAAGACTGAAACCTTGGGCTGGCAGAACGCGATTCAACCCCGTGGGATATACCGGACGGGGTGGACGGTGCGCCCGCCACGGTCGTCGCGCCACCTCATAGAATTGCTTCCAATCGCGTTTATTCCAAATGGTCATACTGTTTCGTTATAAGTTCTGTTCAAGCCATTGGATGCGGCAAGCGTCCGGAAGGTTCACCGACGTTTCTTTCTGCGCCTCTTTTCAGAACGCCACTTTACATGTCCGAGCTATTCATATACACCAGGGATTTCCTGGTGAAGCATTTTCCGCACCTGTTGTATCAAACACGTTACGGGGCGATTTGTTTCGCGTGTTTCGGGCTGGCCTCGCGAAGTGGCGACGCGGAGTTCAACGCCACCTAATATGGCTGTGACACCACCACTTTTGAAGGCGTTGCAGATCTGCGCGATCTTATTTCATTCGAAATGCGAATAGGCGCGGCACGCACACCCGCTCACATCGAACGGAGGCACCGGTAGATCATTCGAAACATTGCTTGTACGCCGCGTGGGTGAAATCTTCCGTTCGCGCATACCTCTTGCGAAGGATTCTCTGAAGGGGAGTACCTGGCCCTGCTGGGTGGGGGGCCCGACCCGCTCAAACTGGAAGTGGCTGGTTACCAGCGATTGCCGCGATCACCGCGGTCGCCACGATCTCCGCCGCGCCCGCCGCCGTGGCCGCCACGTCCACCACCGCCGCCGCCGCGCCCGCCGCCGTAACCGCCGCGCCCGCCGCCGCCGCTGCGCTCCGCCTGAGGACGCGCTTCGTTGACCACCAGGTTTCGTCCGCCGAAATTCTGGCCGTTCAAGGAATTGATCGCCCGGTCCGCGTCTTCGTCGCTGTTGATCTCGACGAAGGCGAATCCGCGTGATTGGCCCGTGAAACGGTCCCGAATGAGGTTGACACCCGAAGGGGAAACACCTACCTGAGAAAACCACTCCTGAAGCTGATCCTCCGTTGCCGAAAACGGAAGATTACCGATGTAGAGCTTCTTCACCTATTACTCCTTCTGCCCGGAACCTGACTTGCGAGTCGCGGAGCGCGCCGAAGACACAGCTTCGTTCACCGGGGAGGCGAATCTGCGCAGCCGCCAAGGGGAGCGAGACCGGAACTTCAGCGGTCGCCTGCATCCTCTCGGAATTCGGCGGCATTTGCAACTAAATAAAATGGCCGGATTGTGCCGGGGCCCCGTCACGCCTCCTCTCCCCCGCACCGGAAATTCGTGCTAGGATTCGCCCGTTTGGTGGCCTGTCCGGGAGGCTCTATGCGCGGCACAATGATGAATTTTCCGCTGACGCTTCCCACCATCCTGGAGCGTTCCGGGAAAATTTTCCCTCGGGTCGAAATTGTTTCGCGAAAGCCCGACAAGTCGGTCGTTCGTACTTGCTATGGGGAATTCTATAACCGGGCCCGCTGCCTTTCTTCGGCGCTTTTGAGACTTGGACTCAAGCCGGGCGATCGCGTTGCTTCCATGATGTGGAATCACTCGAGCCATTTGGAGGCTTTTTTCGGAGTGCCCTGTGCCGGCGGCATCCTGCACACGTTGAACCTTCGCCTTCACCCGCAGGAAATCGCCACCATCGCCAAGCATGCGGGCGACCGGTTTCTTCTGGTTGACGACGTGCTTTATCCCGTTTACGAAAAATTCCGGCAAGACGTTTCTTTTGAACGCGTGATCGTGGCGCCGTACGGTTGCAACACCATTCCCGAAGGCTCTTTGAACTATGAAGATCTCCTGGCGAATTCCGATGCTGATTTTCGCTATCCTGCGATTGACGAAAATGACGGCGCGGCCATGTGCTTCACCTCGGGTACGACTGGGTTTTCCAAAGGCGTCATCTACTCCCACCGCGCTATTGTTCTGCACTCCTTCTGTTGCGGCCTCGTGGAAGTGTTTGGAATGAACGAAGCGGATACCATCCTGCCCGTTGCGCCTATGTTCCATGCCAACGCCTGGGGCATCCCGTTTGCCGCGACCATGCTTGGTGCGCGCCTCGTGCTTCCCGGTCCGCACGTCGATCCAGAGAGCATTTTGGAATTGATGGTCCGCGAGCGCGTGACCGTCGCCTGTGGCGTTCCCACGGTTTGGATTGCCGTTCTCGACGCCCTCGAAAAAAATCCAACGAAGTGGAAATTCGGAAATCCGATCCGCGTCGTTTGCGGAGGCACGGCTCCGCCCCTGGAACTCATGCGTCGGCTCGATCGTTTTGGCTTGCACATCAAGCATTTGTGGGGCATGACGGAAACCACGCCCATCGGCACTTCCGGCGGCCTTCGGGCGCACATGCGCGACTGGCCAGAAGACAAAAAGTACGACACGCGGGCCAAGCAGGGCTGGCCTGCTCCCTTTGTCGAAATTCGGTTGATGCGGCCCGAAGGAGAGGCTCCGTGGGATGGCGTGACGTCAGGGGAGATCGAAATTCGCGGCCCGTGGATCGCCGCGAGCTACTACGAATCGCCCGATCAGGCGCATCGCTGGACGGAGGATGGATGGTTCCGCACGGGCGACGTGGCCACCATGGACGAAGACGGTTACGTGAAAATTGTGGACCGCGCCAAAGATCTGGTGAAGTCCGGAGGCGAGTGGATTAGCTCGGTGGATTTAGAGAACACCCTGATGGGTCATCCAGCGGTGAAAGAGGCCTGCGTCGTCGGGATCCCTCATCCGAAATGGCAGGAACGCCCGCTTGCGGCAGTGGTTCTGAAGGACGGCGCCCAAGCCACCCCCGACGAATTGCGCGCCTTTCTTGCCAAATCTTTCGCCAAGTGGCAGCTCCCTGACGCATTTGTCTTCCTCGACGCCATCCCGCGCACTTCCGTCGGCAAATTCAAGAAAACCGCCCTCCGAGAGCAATTCGCCAACTGGAAATGGGAGCTGTAGGGCCTGCAAACGCCTACATCTTTTTATTCTATGGCTGTTCTGAAACCTTCAGCAGATACAGGCTGCAGTCCCCTGTCTTTCTCCTGATGCGCCGGGCTGCCCCTATTTCTCCTCGCCATATTTGCCAGCCCAATGTGTCAGCTTGCGGGCTACTTCCTCAAGCACCGTGGAGGGCGCCCGATCGAGAATCGTTTCCAGCGCGGTAAAAAGCTGATCCTGCAGCTCTTCAGAAACTCGTCTCGTCCGTTTGGCGGTACGCCGTGCTTCAGCATAAGCCTGAAGCGAACCACTGCGCTGATAGTTAGTCCAAGCGATACTCCAAATGGCCTCCAGGAGATCACTGCGGCGCTTTCGTCGTTCGCGTTCAACGGCCCGGTCGATCTCTTCGACCTGTGAAAGGGGAACCCGAAAACTAAGAGGATAGGTGATTTCCTTGCGCGCTACGGAAGGAGACATATTGCGAGTCTGGCACAGACAGAAATCCATTGACAAGCGTACCGTGCGATTGTACCGTATGCCGTGTATGCATACGCATGGCCACAAAAACAACGATTAAACCATTTTCATCCCTTGCGGTGGAACGGCGACCAAGTAGGAAGTCAGGGCCTTGTACGGAGCCACCCATCGAAAACAAGTGCAGTAGTTCGCAGCCTAACTGTCATGAATGGAGAATACTACGTTCATCTGGTTTGTCCTCATCCTCACTGTCATAGATGGAAATGGCAGCGTTTGTATGCCCCGCAATTGACCCTGGGGGACGTTCTCTCCATCTTTTGGATATTTGAATGTCCGGTGCACGGATGGCTTGTAGAAAAGCCCCTACAGGCACACGAAAGCCGGATAGCCTTGAGTGCCTCATTGTCCCATTCCCTTCGTGGAGACCTCTAATTTGCGCCGGCTAAGTGAGATCAGTCTGGAGCAGTCAGGTGCGGTAAGAAGCGTTAATCCGCACATACTCGGCGGTAAAGTCGCAGGTCCAATAGCGGGCGCGCGCGTCGCCCGCGTGTAGATCCACTACAACCGGAACGTGCTCGGCGAGAAGCTTGTTGCTCGCGGCGCGCTCGTTGAAATCGAGCGGCTGACCCCGCCGCAGTACGGGAATGCCGGCCATTTGGATGTCCACTAAAGCAGGATCGAACTTTACTCCGGAACGCCCCGCAGCCGCGAAAATACGGCCCCAGTTGGGATCTCCCCCGGCAAACGCCGTCTTCACCAGCGGCGAAGTGGCAATTGTTTCTGCAATGCGGCGCGCGGCGGCTTCGCTCTTGGCGTGGCGCACTTCGATTTCAATCACGCGCTGCGCGCC
>QHYL01000655.1 GCA_003224105.1 Acidobacteriota bacterium
CCTACGGCATTTTCTTTATCGTTTGCGGACTCACGGGCGTGCCCGCGGTCCTTCTCTTCGCTGCCTTGGGTTACTGGCACAGGCGCAAGCAACCGGCCCCAGCCGCCGCCTAGCGTCCTGTCTCTGAAGTTCGCTGTCAAAGTTGGTTCCTGCAATTGCTCGTTCCTGCAATTTATGTTTGTTCCCGCAATTTGTTGTAGGGGCGCAACATCGCTGCGCCCTCTGGCCTCGCCGCCTGCGAGTGCCCCGCACGGCGTCATCCCGAACCCGCGAAGCGGCATGAGGGATCTGCTTTCGTTATTTTGTCGCGGCGACTCTACGTCGTCGTCTCTCGTCAGGCTGCGGCGACGCAAGAGTTCACAGGCTTTCCCCTAGGTTCTTCGAACGCGGCAGGACCTATTCGACGCGCAGGTCGATGTCCACAGAACGCAGCAGGCCCCCGCTCGTCCCGGTAACGGTCAATTGATACGATCCATGCTGCGCTTCATCATCCGCGCGTAAGGTGAGCACAAACTTGCCCGAACCAGTGATCGCGGGCGGATTAAGATCCGCGGACACGTTTGAGGGCAGCCCGGCCACACTGAGATCTACAGTTCCCGTGAAGCCCTGCAACGCCTTAACGTCGAAAAAGAAGGCCGCCGTTTTATTGTGACCGAGATGGATTTTGGCCTTTCGATGATGATGAGCTTCAAAAATACAGAAATCGCTCTGCTGCCCAGCGTTCGCTGCCAGCGCCTGCACCAGGTCTAACCGGCCATTGCCCATGTCCGGACCTATGGGCGTCGCGTGAGCTACGGCGGCAGCGGCCTGCGACTCGTTCGTGCTGGGGCGCTGGTCCAGCAGCAAAGCGGCCGCTCCGGCAACAAAAGGCGCGCTGAAAGACGTTCCCCATGCAGCCCCATAGCTGCCAAACGGATACGTGCTAATGATGGCTTCGCCGGGTGCAGCTACCCACACGATGGCGTCGCCAAAGTTCGAGAAAGTGGACCGCTGATCCAGGTCACTTGTCGAAGCAACTCCCATCACGTCACTTTGGACCGCTGCCGGATAAACAATCTCCATTGCACCGTCATTCCCCACCGAAGCGCTGCAAATCACATTTTGCTTATTCGCGTAATCCAGGGCTTTGGATAGCTCATGGGAGTTCGTCTTTAGGTCAAAGCTCATGTTAATGACGTTGGCCTGGTTCCGCACCGCAAAATAAATGGCGCTTAATATGTCGGAGAGGCGACCGGTCCCATCGGACTGGAAGGCTTTTAGGGGGAGAAGCTGGGCTTGCGGCGCAACCATGTGGATCACGCCCATCACCATTGTGCCGTGACCAAATGCCGCGTATTGCGGATTTCCATCGAGGACTGCGGCGGTCGATTGATCCAGCACCGCCGCTGTGGATTGATTCACAACCGCTGCCGGACAATCCGCGCATGGGGAAGGAGAGGTAAACGGCGGCTGAAGATCCGTCATCTCGGAACCGCCCGGCTGATCCCTGGTAAAATCCCAGCCTGGCAGCAAAACGCCTTGCAGCACCGGGTGATTGGGATCCACGCCCGTGTCAATGTCCGCGACAATGCCAGTCCCTGCGACGTGAAACGTGTTCTGCGCCTCAGACACACGCACGATTTGTGCGGCGGGCTGATTCACATAGCCGTTCTGGACCGAAGCGCCGAAGTACTGCACGGAGCTGGTGTCCGAGAGCCCTGCAGGTACCGTTCCCGTTTGATTTAATCCCGTGACCAGGGCTATCGCTTGATCCTGCTCCGCGTTGACCACTCCCGGTATGTTGAGTAACTCCGCTAGAACGACGGCCGCATCAATCTCCAGAGGAGCCGTAACCAGGAAAACCTGGTTCAAGCCGCCGTCGTCTATGCTCCTCACTACCGTGCAACCCAGGGTCGCGCAAGCCTGCTGGAGCGAAGCAAGCCCCGCAGTGTCGCGTACAATGAATCTGTGGTGCGCGGCGGCGCTGCTGGGCCACAGCCCGCACAGAAACAAATAGAACAACAGCGCTTTGAACCTCATGGACTAGCGCCTCTTTCTTTTCCTGGAAAACGAATCTTCCCGAAAGCCGGTGGCGCGCGCTTTCTCCGGGGCATGCCATTCTTCCTTGCTTTCTTGGATCGCGTCTTTTGAAGCAGGCAATTCGACCGATACCCAGTGGTTTTCCTTTACTCCTATTTCCAGCTTCAGGTCTGGATGAGGATCAAAGTCCAACTGAAACTCACCCTCCTCGTTCGTGATGGTGGCCCCAATGGGCTCCGCTTTGGTTTGAAGGACCACGGGAGCGCAGTGGAGTTGAGACCCTGGCTTTAACTCATGCAGAACCTGGCCCAAAAGCTTCACGCGGTTCGAGCCTTTGTGCGGCTCAAGCCATACATCAATCATCACGTCCCCAGCTTCATAAAGGAGCGTATGATCCGCGGGCTGCGCGGACCGGATTCCCTCGGGCAAAGGCTGGAGAAAGCTGTCAAAGACAAGCCGCGCACTGCGCTTGGCTTGCATAGGCCCGGTATTCCTGTGGTGGAGCAACGAGTCGAGGCACGGCCAAACCTCCTGGAAAACAAGATCGACAGGCACCTTAGGAAGCGAATATGCCTCGAACACCTTCAGGAGTTGAGGATCGCTCTCTTCTCGTGTGAGAACCACCGCGCGCCCTTGTAGTCTAAGGAGCAGGCTATGCATGGCCATCACGATCTCAGCACTCGAGGAGACCGGCAGTTGCGAGTCAAGAACGGCGGCATCGGGCTTTTCCT
>QHYL01000656.1 GCA_003224105.1 Acidobacteriota bacterium
CGGAAACTGCGTTCGGGAGAACGTAAATGCACGTTGGCTGACGCCCAATTCGTGATTGCGCGTTCACACGGGTTTATGAGCTGGCCCGCGCTAGCCCAACACATCGAGCATCTCGCGCGCAAGAACTCTCCGACGGCGCAATTTGAAGCGGCCGCCGACGCCATCGTTTCCGGGAACATACAGATACTAAGACGATTGCTCCAGGAAAATCCTGATTTGGTTCGACAGCGCTCTGCGCGCGAGCATCGGGCCACGCTTCTGCACTACACATCGGCAAACGGCGTCGAAGGCTACCGGCAGAAGACGCCGAAGAACATCGTGGAAGTCGCAGATCTCTTGTTGAGGTCCGGAGCGGAGGTCGATGCAGAAGCGGATGTTTACGGCGGTGGCTGCACGACGCTGGGCCTGGCAGCCACAAGCGTTCATCCCGAGGTGGCTGGCGTGCAGGAGCCGCTGCTGCAGATATTGCTGGACCACGGCGCCACAATCGATAGACCGAATCTGGCCGGCAATACGCATTCCATAGTGATTGCCTGCTTTGCCAACGGGCGGCAACGAGCGGCAGAGTTTCTTGTCACGCGCGGAGCGCAACTCGATCTCCAGGGGGCGGCCGGCATTGGACGCATCGATCTCCTAAAGACTTTCTTTCACTCGGACGGCAGGCTGAAGCCGTCGGCAACGAAAAAACAGTTGCAGAATGGATTTTTGTGGGCCTGCATGTATGGCCGCGAGGACGTCGCTATGTTTTTGCTAGAGCATGGCGCCGACCTGCTCGACGCGGCTGATAGTGGAGCAACTGCGCTACATTGGGCCGCCGGCGGCGGACACGCTGGCATCGTCAAACTTCTTCTCGATCACGGTGCTCCGCTCGAGGAGACCACTAGGTGGGG
>QHYL01000657.1 GCA_003224105.1 Acidobacteriota bacterium
TCGTTGAATGCGCGCGCAAAATCCACTATTGTAGGGGTTTCTTTAGAAGCCGAAAGAGGCGGTAGACGGTCGCGCCGCAACAATACGGAGACATTTGTGAAAAAGAAGATTCGCGCCATCCAATATGGTGTCGGCCCCATCGGCGCATCCATCGTGAAGCTGATGCGGGAAAAACAAGCGATTGAGATTATCGGCGCCATTGACTTGGATCCCGCCAAGGCCGGCCGGGACTTAGGTGAAGTCGCAGGCGCGCCGGACGCACCCTGGGGCGTCAAAGTTTTTGCCGATGTGAAAGAAGCGCTTGACCTAAATCCCGACGTGGTGATTCATTCCACTTCTTCCTCACTGGAAAAAGTAATGGACCAATTGACGGCGTGTCTGGAAGCGCAGTCCTGCATTGTTTCGACGTGCGAGGAATTGTCCTATCCGTTTCGCACGCATCCGGACCTGGCCGCCAAACTGGATGCCACCGCCAAGGAATGGGGTGTGGCGCTGGTGGGCACGGGAGTGAATCCCGGCTTCGTGATGGACAAGCTGGTGGTCACGCTCGCGGCGGTTTCACAGCGGATTGAACATGCCAAGGCGCTGCGCATCGTGGACGCATCCAAGCGCCGGCTGCCGCTGCAGAAAAAGATAGGCGCAGGCATGACGGTGGAGGAATTTCGCGCGCAGGTGAAAGCCGGCCTAATCAAGCACGTGGGCTTGCCGGAGTCCGTGGCCATGGTGGCGGACAGCTTGAGCCTTCCGGTGGAAACGATCACGGAGACGATTGAGCCAAAAGTGGCAGCCGAGCGCGTACAAACCGAATACCTGACCGTCGAGCCGGGGCAGGCCGCCGGCGTCCATCAAATCGGACGGGGACTCTCGAAAGACGGCAAGGAACTGGTCTACCTGGAATTGCAAATGTACGTTGGCGCCAAGGATCCCGCCGATACGATCACACTTACCGGACATCCGAACATCAGCTTGACGATTCCCGGCGGTTCGCACGGCGACATCGCCACCGCTTCCGTGGTGGTGAACTCCATTCCCGTGATTCTCGATGCCCCCGCGGGCTTGCGGACTTCACGCGATCTGCCTATAGGCTTTTTCTCGCCAAACGCCAAGCCGTGAACAAACGGAAATGGAAATTGGAAAACTGAAATAGAAAATCAGCAAAGGACAACCAAGGCAGCGTCAAGCCTCACACTTTCCCGAGCTACCCGGACTCCCACGCAAAGAATGGAACGATCTTGCCTCCACGATTCCGTAGACGCGCTTTGCGAGCCTGTAAGCCGCCGATTCCGCGGGCAGGTAGGTTCGAAACATATTTACGGAGTTTTCTTCCAGCATGTGGCTCATGAACTCCAGCGGGGCGCGCTTGAAATATTCCCAGAAATAGCGGCGCACCTCACTGCGGCTTTGCGCTTTGCCGTTGTCCGCATGTTTGGCGACCAGCGGAGTGAAGTGCGGGTATAAGCCCTTGCAGCCAATCAGAGTGGTCTTCATGAAATTCCCGATCAGAAGATCGTCAAAGACCTGGTACTCCACGGCGGTCATCAGAGAGTGGCGTGGAACTTCAAAGCGGATTCCCGTCCTATGCGGGGACGTGAATCCGCTTTGAAGTACCACGCCACTCTCTGA
>QHYL01000658.1 GCA_003224105.1 Acidobacteriota bacterium
CATAATCATGCCGGGATAATCATTCGGGATGTACTTCGGCTCGTTCTGCATGGTAATGGCGAAAATGGGGACGCCCGCTGCTTCGTACTGCTGCACGAACTGGACGAAATATTTGGCGAACGCCGGATACGCAGAAGGCAGCAGCGCGCCTTGAATCATGGATCCGGAAGTTTTCATCCAGCCCGGAGAGCTCCAAGGCGAGGCGAAGACTTTGAGATTGGGATTGAGCGCAAGCGCTTCGCGGAGAAGCGGCAGGATGTACGCGCGATCGTGCTCGATGGAAAAACGCTTTAGGTCGGGATCGCTTGCGCCGAAGGGCTGTCCCGGTGGCAGATCGTCGTAGCTGTATTCGGTGAGCGCGAAGTCGCTGGCGCCCATCGGCTGGCGCAAGATGCTGAGGCCGATGCCTTTGGTGGGGCTGAACAGCATTTGCAGCGCTTCTTTGCGCTGTGCTTCGGTGAGTTTGTTCCAGAGCAGCCATGCGGAAGAATCGGTAAGCGAAGCGCCGAAGCCGTCGATCTGCTGATACCTGACGGCGTCATTCACGGTGATGGTGAGATTCGGCGTGCGCGTAGCGCCAAAAGTTAGCGCCGGCTTCTCCTGCAGCGTTTCGTGCTGGTCTTCCGAGGACTCGACCACGTAGATGCGCGGCGCCTCGTTTGATGCAGCCTTCCGCTGCGCGCGCGTGTCATACAAAACCGGCAGCAGAAGAAGCAGCAGACCAGCGGCGAGCGGGAACCTAGTTAACAATAACCACCCTCTCCCCCCCACCTTTTTTTGCAACTGCGCATTCTAAAGCACTTAGCTCCTCCCTGGACCCGTGAGCGCAGAAACTCCAAGAGAACGGCCGGGCCCAAGGTTGACCTCGAGAAAAACACAAAGGCAGCCTAGCACACCGTCGGGTAACTGTCAAGTAATATTATCCATATGATTATCATTCGAACGCGGTTTGGCTCAGATGTTACCGACCAGAGGGGACTTACGCGCCCGCGCCTTAATAGAGTAAATAAAGAGGCCACGAAACTCACTGAGGCTTCTCAGGGGCAAGAGGGGGGTCGGCGGCGTTGGGGTTTTGTCTACTCTTGAACTTCGCAAGGGACTGTTGGGAGGCTTCAGCCGAAGCGTCCTTTAGTCTTTGAAACGTGGCTAGCGCCCTTTGCGCGTCATCGGGCCGGTGCAAGCGCCGGTACAGGAGACCTAATTGATACCAGGCCTGCTGAACAATTTCAGGGTCCCCATCTGTCACGGTAGTTTTTTCCAGAAGCGCCGCTGCGGCAGAATCATTACCCAGCAACTTCTCCACACGTCCAAGATTATAGTCGGCGTGGAGAAGTCCTGGCTTTTCCTTGAGCGCGACCTCGATCAACTCTTTTGCCCTAGGGCCGTCGCCTTTCTCCATGACCAACACACCCAGCTTGTAACGGGCGAGAACATTGTGGGGATCGATCTCGAGTTCGCGCTGGAACGCTGCTTCAGCTTCATCCATTTTGTTTGCATTTCGGTAGACGGAGCCAAGCTCCTCATGCAAACCCGGCTGTGCCGGTGCAAGCTTGATAGCTTCCAGATATTCGTAAATCGCGTCGGTGTAATGCTCGCCATCCGCAGCGGTTTCCCCTAAGACCTGGTGTACGCGCCACGATTTCGGATCTTCTTTGAACATCCTCTCATAGCTGCTTCTGGAAACCAGCAAGTGGGCTTGTCCCCGATGATAAAGAATGTCCGTGTCATCCGGCGCGAGCTTTGCCGCCTTGTCCAAGGCGTCAGCGGCGTCCTCAACGTTCTCTCGCGCAAGCTCGACGACGCCGAGCCACATCCAAGCGTTGGCATCCTTGGGATAGGCAGCCGTCTCCTTGCGCAGGGCAGGAATCGCTTCGTCTAACTTGTTCAGCCGGTACTCAGCAATCCCGAGAAAAAGGTTCGCGCCGCGAAGCTTAGGATTCAGAAGCAAAGCTTTCCGAAGACTCGCAATGGCTTCTTCATGGCGTCCCTGTTCTTCGCGGACGAGACCGAGATTCAAATAGCCAGCCGCGAAATCCGGAGCTTCTTTGACGACTGCGGCAAAGCCCTCGCCCGCAGCGTCGAGATTCCCATTCCCAATCGCAATCGAATTCGCACCTTCAAATTCTAACCCTTTCCTGCAAGGGCCGAGATGTGCTTTCTCTAAAACCCTCTGGCTTGAAAGTGCAAGCCAGAAGGTTTTCAGACTGAGAATCTGGGCAAAACTCAGAATTGGTAACGTAAGGTTATCTGGATCCGGCGCGCAGGGTTATTGACGCCCATACCTTTTGGCGCGCCAAAGGTGCTATCCCCGATAAAGCCGTCCAAGGTTCCAAAATCATGACGGTTAAAAGCGTTCGGAATGTCTACCTTAAATATCAGGGATTGACCCTCAGTGATCGCCGTGCGTTTGATAATCGCAAAATCTTCATTGAAGTAATGTTGACTTCGGACGTTGCCCAGCGTCATAGGCAGATTCCCGAAGAGATATCCACGTTGGGCGACAAGGCCATCCGCATTTTGATCAAAGAAAGCGGCACAATTGAAATAGTTGTTGGTGCTCGGGCCGTGATCAACATTCTGGCTGTCTATAACGTGTTGGTTCGTAAACAGCCCGGTTGTAGTGTCCTCCACACACCCGGCGAAGCCAAACGCAGGATTGAAATTCCCTTTATTAGAACTATAGATGGGGACGCCCGGGACAAGGCTGTACTTGAAGTTGCCACCACTGCCCTTCGGAGAAGGCGCAAAGCTGTTCATGATGACTGGAGAACCGCTCTGATAACGGTGCACTCCGCCGATTTGCC
>QHYL01000659.1 GCA_003224105.1 Acidobacteriota bacterium
GACTCGGATGTCGCCGTTTTTTTTTGCACCGCGGCGCCTGCCCGCTGCTGACCTGAAGCCCAAGCGCCGTAGGCGCGTCAATCTCGGACCGTCACTTCTGTTTTTTTCTGCGTTCTCTGAGATCTCCGCGCTCTGCGTGGTCTTTGTTTTTGTCTGTCGCCTGCTAGCAGCTTGCCCTGAACAATGAAGGGTCAACTGTCAGGTTCCTCTTCCTTACCTCTGTCATCCCGGTCTCTGTGCTCTCTTTTGCGCCTTTTCTTTTCTTTCGACTTTTAACTTTCAACCTCACAGGATCGCAACATGAAAACAAAAAAACCGAATGCCGAACTCGTGTGGAAACAATTGGACGACTTACTCGTGCCGCGCCTGCACCTCGCGCCTATCGACCGCGCCGCCTATTGCTATCTTCTCCGGCATACTCGTCTCGAGGGAAAGCTGCAGCTGCGGTTTTCCGCCACCTGGCTCGGTCGCGGTATCTGCTTGGGCCCCGACGCCGCCAGGCAGGCGCTCCACAGGCTCATCGACCACCAGGTGCTGCGCTTGCTCGAACGCAGCAACGCCGGTCACGTCGCGGAAGTGCGCCTGCCCGAAGAAATCCTCGCCGACCTTCCTCCAAAAGTGGTTCCCCCTGACCAACCCCAAATCATCAATCGCCGGCTCCGCTGGCCCCTTCCCGGCGTCAACCTCGAAACCGAGGACTTCATGCGCACCTACGCCCTGCGTCACGCCATCCATGCGCGCGAGGCCGGGCGTTGTTTCTACTGTTTGCGTGTGGTTACCCCGTCGATGAAGTGTCTCGACCACGTCGTCCCGCGCGCGCAGTCGCGCAACAATTCTTACCGCAACCTCGTCTCCTCCTGCCACGATTGCAATATGCAGAAGGGCCCATGCCGCGCCGACGACTTTCTCCGCTCGCTCTTCCGCGAACGCAAGTTGACCGATCGCGAACTCGCCGGACGCCTCCGCGCCCTCGACGCCCTCGCCGCGGGCAAGCTCATGCCTGCCATGCCCTGCGCCGTAGCGCGGCCGAAGTCGCCAGCGCTACCTGCGTCGTCCCTCCGCGCGCAACCCGGCACTCGCCCCGACCCGCAAATTCCCTTGTAGGAGCGCAACCCGTCAGCGGCAGGCATTGCTGCGCGCTTTACTACGCAACCAATCTTCGGGCACCCGCGGAGAAGCGCATTCTTGACACTGACTTCGCATAATGCGAAGATTTCTCATGCGAATCGTCAGCCGGAAGGCGATTCGGGAAGCATCCGCAAAGCACGGCGAATGGAGCGCCTCTCTAAACGCTTGGTACAAGATCGCGAAAAACGCGGATTGGAAAAACTTTGCTGAGGTCCGGAACAGTTGGAGAAATTCCGATGTTGTCGGGCCTTTTGTGGTGTTTGATATAAGCCATAACCGATGCAGGCTGATTGCCAGCATCAAATACAGGTGGAGAATGGTTTACATCCGGCGCATTCTGAGTCACGCCGAATACGACGAGAAGGAATGGCAAAATGACCATTGAAGTGCCCGAAAAATACGCGCTCGAAGTCAGCTCCCCGGCGCCCATCACCTCCGAGCGCCAACACCAAGAATACCTTGGGGTCCTGGATAAGCTGGCAAGCAAGGAAAACCCAACCAGTGACGAAGAGAAGTATGCTGCGGTCTTGATGACCTTAATCGAAGCTTACGAAGAAGAGCATCACTCCATTCCCGATGCGGGCCCGGTGGAAATCCTTCGCACGCTTATGGATGCCAATAGCCTCCGCCAAAAAGATCTGGTCCCCATCTTTGGCTCCGAAAGCATCGTGTCCGAAGTCTTGCACAAGAAACGTGACCTCAACAAAACCCACATCGAGAAGCTAAGCAAACGTTTCCACGTTTCTCCCGCAGTGTTCTTCCCGCGCAGCAACTAGAAACCAGAAAATGGAAATCAGAGAAGGCGCAACAGAAAGACGCCACCCTTGCAAAAAACAAACTCGCAAGGATGGGCCACCCCTCGAGACGTTTTTCGGAATTAGGGTGCGGCCACCCGCCTTTCCACTTCGGCACAATTTTATCAGACAAAGAAGGCCACTTTGGTATATAAGAGAGCTAATTCCACCGAGGGATATGTTCAAATGGCTCTACGTCCGTGCAAGGAATGCAAGAAGGAAATCAGTACTGACGCTAAGGTGTGCCCACACTGCGGAAAGAAAGTTGGAACGAGCACTGCGGCTGGCTG
>QHYL01000035.1 GCA_003224105.1 Acidobacteriota bacterium
GTTGTTGTCGGCAAAGGAGCACGAAATGCACCATCGCGCTCAACTGATGCTGATCGAGCGGCAATTGGGAATCGTGCCACACCTCACCAAACAATTCCAGGAAGTGGTGGCGCAAATGCGCGCGGCAAAGGCCGGGGGAGCAGCGGCTTAAGGCTTACTCAAAAGTGCGGCTTCGCTGGCGGAACACCTGGATGGGTGGCTGGCTGGCCGCTAGCCGATTTGTCTGGTGCGAAGGCCTTTCACGGGATGCGTTACGAGGCCGCCCACAAGCCCCAGGAAGCGCCTCATGTGCGGCAGCCTGGGATGCGCATCGAAAGCGGCCTCGTCCACCCACTCGGAGTGAATGTAGAAAACCAGGGGATCGCGCAGCGCTTCGTAAAGATGAATGCGCATGCAGCCGGGCTCGGCTCGCGTCGGCTCCAGGAGTGCCTTCAACTCGTCGCGAAGTTGCTGCTCTTTCCCAGGGATTGGCTCGAAGCGGACAAAAGTGTGCAGCGGCAAGGCTCGCCTCCCGCTGAGTATAGCCTACAAGGAGCCAGGAGCGACGGAGCGCAGCGGGTGCCACTTTTCGGGCGGCAGGAGCGCCAGCAGACTATTCCCTTCCTCTTCGGAAAGAATCGTGTAGTGCAACGGAGTGTCAGGCAAGCCCGGCTTTGCCGGACTGAGGATCGTAACAATTCCCACGCGTCCCATAGAGCAGCGGAAAGCGAAACCAACCAGAGCATCCGCGGCATCATCCCACTCCCGAATGCTCAAGAGTTCCTGCCAGCGGCGTTCCTGCAGGCAATCGTAGTATTGCTTCACGCGCAGCGGGCTCTGCCATTGTTCTGCAATGGCAACGGTCGCGAGAATTGCATAGGAATGATCGCGGTAGCTGCCGTCACAAACGGGGCAGCCATCCAAAGCACGCCGCAATTCGCGGGCAATCGCACAGTCGGGAGCGCTCTCCGCTTCCTCGGCGATTCCGCTGACCTGGACCTCACGCTCCCGCTGGATAAGATTGCGTAAAGAATCCCGGTGACCGCGCCTGTCATCGGGTATTAGCACTTGCATACAATAAACGCCCAATTTGCCAAGGCCGTGTGGCAGAGCACAATCCGCTAACTTATGTAATCCAACTAAATAGCGCCCCTAATCTCACTGAGGGTTAACCTTAACAGCCTATATGGCTTGGAAAACCGAAATGCGAAATCTTGTGTTGTGCGATTGCGGCCGTCGCGGTAGGGTATCGGGCGACTCAATGAAGTGAAGAAGACGTGCGAATCATACACGCAAATGGAAGACGCTGGGACTCAGGAGGCGGCATCGATGGCCGATGAATTAGAGAAAGAGCGTTGGACGCGGCGTGGATTTCTGGGAGCAAGCTCGGCGGCGCTGGCTGCCGGGATGATGACCGCCAACAACGCCGCGGCGCAAATTCAGGATTCAGCTCAAAAAACACAAGGCGACCCAAGGCGAAGCGAGCCTGTGCAGAAGAATCCAGCTCTGGACGCACAAAACGCGGACTCGGTGAATCCGCCGCCGACCGATGCGGGCGGGGTGCCAACGTTTAAGTATCCCTTCTCTATCGCGCACAAAAGAGTCCACGAAGGCGGATGGTCGCGCGAGGTGACGGTACGCGAGCTGGCGGTCTCGAAGTCGCTCGCGGGCGTAAACATGCGGCTCACGGCGGGCGGCGTGCGCGAATTGCACTGGCACACGGCGGCGGAGTGGGCGTACATGCTATACGGCACGACGCGCATCACCTGCATTGATGCTGACGGAAAAAGTTTTGTCGGCGACACCAAAGAGGGCGACTTGTGGTACTTCCCGCCGGGAATCCCGCACTCGATCCAAGGACTTGCTCCCGACGGCGGGGAATTCCTGCTGGTGTTCGATGACGGCAATTTCTCAGAGTATGAGACGGTGCTGCTCTCCGACTGGATGGCGCACACGCCGCGCGATGTAGTGTCGAAGAATTTTGTGGTGCCGCAAGCGGCCGTGGAGAAGATGCCGCACAAAGAGTTGTTTATCTTTCAGGCAGAAATCCCCGGACCGCTCGCCGAAGATCAGCGCAGGGCCGCCGGAGCGCTGGGCCCTTCACCGATTGATTTCGCGTTTCGAACGATGCAGATGCCACCCACCAAACGCACCAAGGGAGGCGAGGTGCGCGTGATTGATTCAAATACTTTCAAGATCTCGCAGAATATTGCCGCGGCGGTGGTCACGGTGAAGCCCGGCGGCTTGCGCGAATTGCACTGGCACCCCAACGCCGACGAATGGCAATTCTATATCAGCGGCAAGGCGCGCATGACTGTGTTTGCCACCGGCGGCCGTGCACGAACGATGGATTTCGAGGCGGGCGACGTTGGCTATGTGCTAAAGACGCTTCCGCATTACATCGAAAACACCGGCAACACAGACCTGAAATTCCTGGAAATGTTCAAAAGCAGCTACTACCAGGACCTTTCTCTCTCTGAGTGGCTCTCCCACACGCCGCCGGAACTTGTTGCGGCGCATCTGAATCTGGACAAAACAACGCTTGATATGTTGCCGCGCACAAAAGCGGTCATCTTGCCTGAATAAAACCATCGGTAACAATCCATGAGCCGTAATCGCCCGCCGCATTTCCACTTATTGGACTAGAGGAAGTTCCGGAGGGCGGGTGTCAGGTAGTCACACCCCTCTAGTTTCGGGTATCCACCGAATTGTTGGAGTCGCCGTTTCGGCCTATAGGTTACGCGTGCCTCAAGAAGCGGGTGGCCGAGAGCTGTCCTTCGAGTCCGTGCCTCCTTGAACAGTGGAAGACCACCCGCTTCGCCAAATTCGCGAACCAAGTGCCGCGCGAAGAGGCCCTCCTCAGCCTCATAAGTACACGTGTCCAAAGGAGACCTCCATGCGCAAGCTCATACCCCTATTATTCCTTGAAGGCATTGTCCTGGTGGCGTTAGTGCCTATTTTCTCCATGGATCCGGGCCGCGCCGTCATCGCGCAGTCTTCCTTTCCCGATCCTGCCAACGAGCATGCTTGTCCGAGTCAAACCGGGGCAGGCGGAGGCGCGGAAGCAATCCCCGCTTTCGTTGGCCCGGGGACGGACGGGTTCAGCCCCAATCAAAGTTTGTGCTTGCCGCAATTAGCTCCGGTTCCGACAGGCCTTAGCCCCTTGGCCTTTATCGTTCAGGGACTTGAGCCGGGGGACCGCGTGGATTCGCAAGGCACGATTTACGTGGAGTCGATTCGCGGAGTACCTGGCGGCATAGATTTGTGGCGTTGGGATCAATCCATCGAAGGCGCGCCGAACGCGAATGGAACTCTGCCTTTCAAATACCAAGGCCAGCCGGACAATTGCGGCATCTTCGGATTAAATGGGGGCGGTTGCGTCAATAACGTTGGAAGTCCGACCAACCTCGGCGTGGCGCCGGGAGGCGGCGACGCGGACATGGCGATCAATGCTCCGGATCCGAACAACTCAGCGATTCCCAATATTGCGATGACGAGCCTGACTCTCGCGCCCGGAGTCACGGCCACGAATTCCAGAAACCGCGGCGACACGTTTTTCACGCCGCCCAATGTTGTTGCTGCGCTTGTTCCAGGCGACGACCGCATGTGGAACGACGCGGTCAATGACGTTTCCACAGCCTATATCGCCTATCACGACATCGCGACCTTCAACATCAACGTGCAACGCTCGAACAACGGCGGCCTGACTTATACGGCTGGCTTGGGCGAAGCCATTGATGCAGCGACTCTTCCTGCGGCGGGCAGCCTGTCGCCGACCAGCAGCGCTAACACCGCAGCGCAGATCAAAGTGGACAACGGCGCGTGCCCGAGCAAAGGAAACCTTTACGTCGCGTTTACGGCTCCGGATAACGCCATGGAGAATGCCAGCAGCGGACCGCAGCGCAGTGTGTATGTTGGAGTTTCCACGGATGCGGGATTGGGCGCGCCAACTTTCACCTTCGCGGACCATAAAGTTTTCACCAGCCCCGTGGGTTCGCAGGGCGCCACCCACGGAAACAACAACATCTTCCCTGCCCTTGCGGTCGATGGTTTCGGCAACGTCTACACCGTGTGGTCCGATAACCAGAATGTGTTCCTGTCCTCTTCCTCTAGTCTGGGAAATACGTGGACTGCTCCCGTGCGCGTGAACAGCGGTGGAACGGTAGGCAAAGCGAATGTGTTTCCATGGGTGGCCGCAGACGCATACGGCCACGTCGTAGTGACCTGGCTCGGGGCAAACCTGGCCGGTAATTCCAACGACGTCGCCACAATGCAGCCGGCTTGCGCTGACGGAACTACGGATTGCTGGGCGCAGTGGAACGTCTATGCAGCGGAAAGCGTCAATGGCAACGCCGCTGTTCCCGCTTTTAGTCAACACGCCGCCAGCGACCACTTCATTCACGCCGGAACCATTTGCACCAACGGCACGGGATGCTCCAACGGTGACAGCCGCGCCCTTGCGGACTTCTTTCAGGTGGCTCTGGATACTCAGCACCGCGCCAATATCGCCTTCTCCGATGACCACCTCGCCAGCCCGTTGTGCTCCCAGCAGAGCCCCGGTCATTGTGCAGACAACGACCCGCAGTCCTTCCGCGTGGCGGTCCCTTATTTCACGTACCAAATGAAGGCGAACAAGAAGGTGGTCACTACCGGTCTCTGCGCCCGCTAACCTGACCAAAAGCTAAAGCGCCTGCTCTTAACAGATTGGAACAGGCGCTTTTTGTGTGCGGCACTCCAAAAGGGTGCGTAACCTTTTTCCCGGCGTCCAGTTATTATTCCAGAGCGATGAAGGCCACCGGACGCCCCGGAAAAAAGAAGGCACCGCCCAAAAGCCCCGCGCCTCGCAAGGCGAGCGCGCCGGCACAGGGGGCGGAGCGCCTGCTTGTCGAAGCAGCACAGTCCGACCCCGCGAGGTTCGACGCGCTCTACGAATTACATTTCGAGCGCGTGTACGGCTTCATCGCCGGCCGTGTGCGCGACCGCGCTACCGCCGAAGATTTGACTTCTGAAGTGTTCTACAAAGCGCTCGCGAATCTGAGAAGTTTTGAATGGCGCGGAGTTCCGTTCGTGGCCTGGCTGCTGCGGATTGCTGCCAATGCTGTCATTGATAGATCGCAACGCGCGTCTCGCGAACATCCCCTCGCGGATGACCCTCCCGACCCTGGCTTTAAGCCTGACCTGCGTGCTATTGAACACCGCGCGCGGCTTTTTCAACTAGTCCAGCGGCTTCCGGAAACGCAACGCCGCGTCGTCCACGAGCGCTTTGTGGATCAGCGGAGCATCCGCGAAATTGCCGAGCGCCTCGGCAAGAGCGAAGGAGCCATCAAGCAATTGCAGTTGCGCGCGATCGAGCGCCTGCGGGCGCAGATGGAGGGTGGCCATGCCTAAGCGCCCCCTCGCGGAGCAACTGGAAGAAGTTGTGCAGGCCATGCTCGTGTCCCTGCAGCCCCGCCCCGAGGCGCAGCCTCACCGCGACGTTGCGCCGTTGTTGGCCATCGCGCGAGAGCTCCGCTACTTGCCGCGCGCAGAGTTCCGAGCAACACTCAAATCCGATTTGCAAAGGAGAGCATCTGTGCCCATAAACGAGGGAACCGAATCGTCCGCGGCAGCAGCAAAAGCCGTCCATTACATACGTCCGGGAATCACTTCCATCACGCCTTACATCATCATCGAGCGTGCGCCGGAGTTCATTGAATTCCTGAAAGCTGCCTTTGGCGCGGAAGAGCGCGTCCGGGTCCCCCGACCCGATGGAACAATCATGCACGCCGAATTGGGAATCGGAAATGGGGCTGTCGAAGTGGCGGACGCGAACGACCAGTACCCTTCATCGCCGACAGACATCCATCTGTATGTAGACAACGCCGATGCCACATTCGATCGTGCGCTCGAAGGCGGCGCCACCACGATCTACAGGCCCACCGACGAGCATCCTTCTGGGGATCGCTGGGGCGCCCTCAAAGACCGTTTTGGCAATGTTTGGTACATCGCGACGCCAAAAAGTTGGGTTCTGGGTAGCCCTGAAGCATTGCGCAGCGTGCAGCCGTATTTACATCTCCGTGAAGCGCACAAGATGATTCCGTTTATGGAGGCGGCGTTCGGAGCTGAGGCGATGGGCGTGCACAAGGCTCCAGATGGAATGGTGCTTCACGCCACCATGCGCATTGGCAACGCCACTCTCGAGATCGACGAAGCTCACGGGGAGTATCAACCGAAACCCTGCCACCTGCACATTTACGTGCTAGACACGGACGCGACGTACGCGCAGGCTCTGCGGGCAGGGGCCATTTCGATTCACGAGCCGTATAACGCGCCATACGGCGACCGCGCAGCCGGTGTTAGGGACCCATTCGGCAATAGCTGGTTCATCGCAACGTATTTAGGGAAATAGCGGCAAGAAGTCAGATCCCGAGCGCCTGCCGTCGCAATCAATTCAAAAACCGAGCGCCGAAAATTAGGCGGCGGATTCGGACCGAAACATCCGCTGGAAACGCGGCCCGGTGAACTGCACGCCGACAAACTTCTCCCCAGCCGACGCGGCATCGCGAACATGCACCACACGACCATGTGTCGCGAAGTCCGCTTCGCCTCGCCTCGAAGCATAATTCGAAAACGGGATGCGAATCTCAAGGTTCGACCCGATGGCCACGTCAAAGCGGGTCAGAAACGCAGCGCCGCTGCGGCAAAGATTTTCGCTGGAAGTGTCTTCTTCAAAAACCACGCCGCGGGAGTCTTTTCCGCGAACGCGCATGGGCAGGTGTACTGCGATTCTACGTTCCAAGCGTTGCCTCGCAACGCTGGTGCTGACTGGGACCATGGGCTGGGTCCTCACTTCTGCCGGCCCCCACCGGGCTGGGGTCGACCATTTCCTGCGCGCCCGTAGCCCGGGCGACAGCGGTCGCTCGGCCCTCAAAAAAACTCTCCACGCTCGAGAGGATTTCGCCGGGCGTTCGCGCCGTGTGTACGATTCTGCGAAGCTCGCTGCCGTTCCCCACGCTATGAGTAAACCAGCAAGCGAACTGCTTCATTTTGCCTACACCATCGGGCAGGTTGGCGGCACAAATTTGTCCATAGTAGTCAATCAGTAACCGGAAGCGATCGGCCTCCGTAGGGATGGTGTAACCGCCAGTTTCCGCGAATTCCTGCATCTGGCGGAAGATCCAGGGATTTGTCGCTGCCGCGCGTCCAATCATCACTGCGTCGCAACCGGTTTCGCGGAACATACGCTCCGCATCTTCGGGGCGGTTCACGTCGCCATTACCGATCACAGGAATCTTTACTGCTTGCTTGACTGCCGCGATGACGTTCCAGTCCGCGGCCCCGCTGTAGCCCTGCACGCGCGTACGCGGATGCACAGCGACAGCCTCGACGCCCACGCTTTCCGCCAGCTTCGCCACATCTACAGCGACAATGGATTTTTCGTCCCAGCCCGCGCGCAGTTTGATGGTCAGCGGAATTTTCACCGCCGCGCGCACGGCGCGAAAGATTTGCTCGAGCAGCGGGAGGTCCCGCAACAGGCCGGAGCCGCCGCACTTGACCACCTTTTTGGCCGGGCAGCCCAGGTTGATGTCCACCGCGTCATAGCCGAGGTCTTCCACCATCTTCGCGGCTTCCGCCATGACCGCGGGATTCGCCCCAAAAAGCTGCGCTGTGATGGGATGCTCGTCTTCCTGGAAATACAAATAGCGAAGCGTCTTCTTCGCGCTGCGCGTGATGCCTTCCGAACTGGTGAACTCCGTCATCAGCAGGCCGCAGCCGCCCAAGCCACGGATCACGCGGCGGAAAAGCGTGTCCGTCACGCCCGCCATAGGCGCGAGAATCGCCGCCGGGCGTATCGTCAAATCCCGAATTTGAAAACTTGCACGAAGCATCTGTTCAAGTTTATGGCCCCCGCGCGTTCTGGGCAAGGCCGTCGGACGCTCGGTACCGCCAGATAGCAAAGGGAGCGCCGAATAGAAAGCCAAGGGGAAAAGGCCAGCAAGAAGAGTGGCACAGGGGCCGTGGGACTTAAGCTTTCTATCACTAAAGTCATTCATTACTCGGGTAAATACCCGAAGCTGCCCAATGGGGCACGATGCTAAAATCCGCTCCGCATGGAGACCCCAAGAGATTGGCAGCTCACGAGGCGATACCGGTGCCCGACCTGCGGCAAGCGTTACGCCGTTGTGGAATGGAAGCATGACGCGAAATGCCGGCAATGCGGAGACTCACTTCGCGCCGAAGATTCGCCGGATAAACCTGTTCCAAAAGCTCAGGCCAATTCCAGCGCCGCTTGAGTCGTCCCAGGGATTCCCACAAAGCTTGCTAACGAAAATCTGGAGCGTCTGCGACTCTTTCGCAACCGCCTCACTTCTTGTCCGTCGACGTAAGTGTGAAATCCTTCAGGAATTCTTCCAGGCGCAGGAATTTCCGCCCCAGCGCTCCGGAATACGCGGACCACTCGGCATCGCCGGCGTCTATGGCCAGAGCAGCGCGTACGGCAGCGAGTTTGGAATCGAGATCGTCCAAATAATGAAAAACCAGCGCTTCGCGAATCATCGGCAGCTTCGGCGAGCCAAACTCGTATTCCCCGTGATGGCTAATCAGCAGATGCTGCACGACAGTCTTCAGATTCGGCGGGAAGCCCTCGATCGCGCTCATTGCTTTTGAAACGGTTTCGATTTCCATCACGATGTGGCCGAGCAGTTGCCCTTCCACCGTGTAACCAATCGCGCGTTCGTAGCACAGCTCATCGAGCTTGCCGACATCATGCAGAATCGCCGCTGTCAGCAGCAAATCGACATCGAGCTCCGGGTAATGCGCGGCCACTTGCTTGGCTAGCCCGCACAAACTAATCACATGTTCCAGCAAGCCGCCCAGATACGCATGATGCATGACCTTCGCCGCCGGCGCGCGCTTGTATCTCGCCGCAGTGGCCGGATCGTCGAGAATTCGTGTAACCAGCTTTTTGAGCCAGGGATTTGCAATCGATGCCGCATATTCCAGCAACTGCGCATACAGCTTCGCCACATCGGCTTTGGTCTGGGGCAAAAAATCGGCGAGATCAATTTCTTCGGGCTTGGCCAGCCGCACCTGCGTTAACGAAAGCTGGGGCCGGTTCTTGTAAATCTCGACGCGCGCCTGCACTTTCACGAAGTCGTCGCGGTTAATGCCCTTCGCGGCCGTTTCGAATTGGTCCCACATGCGCGCTTCGATGGTGCCGCTGCGGTCCCCAAGCTCTAGCCGCAGATAGGGCTTGCCTTCGCGCGTATTGCGAATTTCCTTCTCGCAAACCAGAAAAAATGTCGTGATGCTTTGCTCGGTGTTCAGGTCGGAGACGAGCGGCGTCTTCATTGGCACTTATAGTAACTCAGATTATTCATGAAGAACATACTCAGTGGCCAATACCCTTACTTGCCTGAATCGGCCCCGGACTTCCCGGAACCCCCTCCAGCTCTCTTTCCGAACAGCAGGAATTTCTTGTGGCCCT
>QHYL01000660.1 GCA_003224105.1 Acidobacteriota bacterium
TTACCCGGCCACTCCGCGGGGAGATCCCGCTGTGAGCCGCGAGGTCCGTAGGCAACTCCGGCGCGCGTTTCTGGAGCTTCCCGCAAAATACCGGCTCGTGGCCACCCTGGCGCTGATCGAGGGCGAACCCTACGACCAAATCGCCGAAGTCGCAGGCATTTCCGTCGCGCTCGTCAAGGTGCGCGTCTTTCGCGCTGTCCGCATGCTCCGCAAGAAACTTGGCTCTTTTGGTTTGGAGGCCACCGCAAAATGAGCAACGAGCAAAAACATCTGAAACACAAAGACGAAAGCGAACTCCGCGCGCTTCTCCAGCGGGAGTTCCCTCCCCTGCTAAGCACCGAACTTCCGCGCGACCTCTGGCCGCGGATGCTCCTCCGGCTCGACGCCCAGCCGCTTCGTGTCCCCTGGTTCGATTGGGCGCTGGCCGCGGCGGTCGCCGCCATCCTTTTACTTTTCCCTAATGCGATTCCGGCTTTGCTCTATCAATTGTGAGCGGGAGGCTTTTATGAACAAGCACGCTTATCTTCGGGCCTACCTGGCGGGCATCGCGGTGCCTACGGCGGTCCTCTTGGTCGTCATGACCGCCTACACTGTGTTCCGCTACGTTTACAACTATCCCGTTCCCGTGGAGCGCTTCATCGTTTTTCCCATGGCCGTCGTCCCAAACGCTTGGGGCCTCTGGAACGTTCTCTTTGTAGCCTGGCGCCGCCGCGTCCCGCTATCTCTCGGCCTGCACGGTGCTCTATTGCCGGTTCTGCTCGGGCCGCTGGGTCTGGTAGCTTCCGCTCTTCTGAATTTTTCGATTCCGGTCTTCGCCGCGCACGCGTTTCCAGTCCTCGCACCGGTAGCGCTGATCGTTTATTACTTCGCCTGGAAATATTTCGTGGGATTCCTCAACCGCGTCCTCGACCTTGCCTGAAGAGCGTCTGTCAGGCCGGCTTTCGCTTCCTTGCCTGAATCGCGCGGACTCAATTCTCCGGCTGGCCTTGCGTTTCCTGCTTTGGCTCGGCGATCTTCTGCTTCTCATCCACGGAAAAGAGCATGTAATTGTCGAAGCTATGGCGCCGGTGCACGCGCTGTCCTCTCCAATCGAAATACACCTCGGCAACCTGCGGCAGCCACATCTCCACATTGCGGTTTTTGAAACGCACCGGGCCATAATCCACAATCGTGTGGTCGGCCAGGAGCTTGATTTCCGGCAGCTTTGCCACCAGGTCTGTCTCCATCCGCACGATTTGATAGCTGTCCGCCGCAATCCACGCGCGCCCGCGCAGCGCCACAGCATGGGAAGGCCCGTTTTCGCCGAGCTTGTACGCCCGGATGGTATTCGGCTTGTCCGGCCTTTGGCGGAAATGCATTTGCCACGCCGGTCTTCCATTCCACTTGGCAAGGCCCTCACAACTCATTGCAAAATTTCCCGCATTTTGGGGATGAAAAATCAGCGATAGCGCCGGCAGCCCGTGCGTCTCTATGCCGCCTGGAAATTGCGCCGGCGAATATCGGTTGCCTCGGTATTCCGTCACGCTGAAATACCCCGGCCTGTATTGCTCGATGCTGACCACATAATCGAACTTCCGTTTTTCCGGCGACTCCGCGATCCCCCATTTATTGATGGACTCATGATTCAGGAATTCCGTGGCCGTGAAACGGTCCACATTCTTGATGAACTCCTCGACACGTTTCCCTGCTTTTTGAACTACCTCGTCCAGTGCGCACGCGACTCCCGGCTCCACAGGGGGCACCTTTTCATCCACATCCGGCGGCAGCCAATTCGAAGGGAGCGGCAACAAGATAGCCACCTCCGTCGCAGTCGCTGGCGCCGGCTTGGCCTCGGCGACAGCTCCCGTATTGGAGGATAGCGCCGGCATGGGAGACCACAGACTGTCCATCTGTTTGCGCGCCCCAGCGTCACTCGGATGGTCCTGAATGTAGTCTTTCAAGACTCTTTCGGCGCGTTCCTTGTTTCCACTCTCCATCAGCGCCCGCGCCAGCAACGGCTGCACCATCGCCGCTTGCCCTTTGCCCAGCTCCACAGCGCGATCCGCTTCTTTGACGGCCTCGCTGGGCTGGTCTTCCTTCAGAAAAACATCCGCAAGGATGGCATGGGC
>QHYL01000661.1 GCA_003224105.1 Acidobacteriota bacterium
GCCGTTTACTCCATTGAGACTGAAGCACAAGCGTCCGAATACATTCGTCACATTACCTCCAAGCTGCATCGCCGAAGTGCGGCGAACGTGAAGGCTTCGAAGAAACGACCAAAACGACTGAGGGCATCGGCAAAGAACAGAGGAACCAGGCAAAGAAGGAAGATCCGCTCATGAACAAACTGGTCAGCCCCATTTTGTTTCTTCTGCTTTTTTTGTCAGCGCCCAAAGTTTCGCTGGCTCAAAATAATCCAGCAGGGTCATCGGGGACGATCGTCGACAATCCTTCGGAAATCGCCAAGTTCAAGGAAACCTGTGGTAGCTTCCAGCTGTCAAATGCCGGTGGTTGTGCAGAATTGCTTTTCACGGGCCATCCCGTGCACATCGCTGTTGGCAGTTTGGCTCCGCAGAATGGTTTCGGTTCAGGTCTTGCTTATGTCGGATTCATCAAGCCGAGCGAGACTTGGTTGCCGAGCTGGAACGCCGACGCCGTGGCAACGCCCAACGGTTCGTGGCGTGCAGGCGTATATTTCAAGCTCGTCCACACGCCGAAGTTTACGACCGTCGTTCACCTTGGCAAACCGAAGATTAAGGACGTTACAGAGCTTCCCGAACGTCCGGTAATTAATCTATACGCGCAGGCCATTTCTCTGAACAAGCTCACCTACTTTGGCTTGGGGCCGGCAACGACTCAAGCAGGCCGCTCTTTTTATGGCATGCGCGGGATCATCGGCGGCGGAAGCGCGGTGAAACCGTTCTACCAGCGGTTGAATGCCAGTCTCTTCGGTGAAATCAATGGCCGCTTTGTGGAAATTCGCCCAAGCCTGAGCCAGCCGAGTCCGACCATAGGAGCTCTTTACACGGAGGCTACGGCGCCCGGCCTGACCAGCCAGCCTGGAACCCTTCAGCTTGGCGAAGGAATACAGTTTCGTCCTGTATTCTTCGAAGACTTTCTCCGGCTGAATTACCGCCTGGCTTACCAGCAATTTTTCACACCAGGGAATTCGACCTTCTCGTTTCAGCGTCTGACGGCTGACCTGTCGCACCAGTTTGTCATCTACAAGAAGACGACACAGTATCTCTTGCCTCGCGATAATAATCCGAACGGTCCGGACGATTGCTCCATGTCCACGGATCCTGCGCAGCGGGAATGCGCGGAAATCACTCGAGACAGGCAGGGCACGGTGGACCTACGCTTTTTTCTTGCCGCATCGATGACTCCAGGCGGGAACGTGGTGCCGTTTTACTTTCAACCGACGATTGGAGGAATGGACATTAACAGCAGTCCTTCGCTCAGCAGCTACCAGGACTTTCGCTTTCGAGCACCGAACGTGATGTTTTTTCATCAGGGTCTTGAGCACTCTATTTGGGGACCGCTCGGATTCTCGATCATGGCGGAGGAAGGGAAAGTTGGTTTGACCCGCGGTGATCTCGGATCCAATCCTTGGCTCCACAGCTTCGCCTCCGCCCTGACGATGCGGGCGGGAGGATTCCCACAGGTGTTTTTTCTGTTTGCTTGGGGAGGGAACGAGGGAACTCACACGACAGCCAATGTGAACGCTTCGCTGCTTGGTGGAGCAGCGAGGCCGTCGCTCTATTAGCGCGGTGGGCGATCAAGTCGCGGGTTTAGCGGCTATGGTGTGAACTTCATTTTCGGAGTAGCCCAAGGTGCGAAGGACCTCGGCGGTGTGTTCGCCGAGGAGGGGCGGAGGCAGGCGGTAGCTTACCGGAGTCGCCGAAAGGCGAATTGGGTTGGCGATGCTCTTGGCGGCGCCAATTGCGGGATGCTCCAGCTGGACGATTAGACCTCTGGCTTGAGTTTGCGCGGCCTTCACGGCTTCAGCCACCGTGTTGATGGGCGCGGCGGGAATTTCTGCGGCGGCGAACTTTTCGAGCCAGGCAGCAGCAGTCTGCCGCAAAAAAATATTTTGCAATTCAGGCACTAGAATCGCGCGGTGCATGATGCGATCAGCGTTGCTTACAAAACGGGCATCATTGCCGATTTCCTCTTGCACGCCGAGGGCGGCTACAAACTTCTTCCATAGGGCGTCGGTTCCTACTCCCACGACGAAGTAGCGGTCATCGCTGCCGCGAAAAACTTCATAAGGGACAATGTTCGGATGGGCGTTGCCCCAGCGCCCAGGGAAGGCGCCTGCGTTCAAGTAGCTGCTGCCGACGTTCGCGAGCCACGTCAATTGCGAGTCAAACAGTGCCATGTCGAGGACTTGGCCACGACCTGTTCTTTCACGGCTGAAAAGTGCGGCGAGAATTCCCATGGCTGCGTACATGCCGCAGGTCATGTCCGCAATGGCAATGGGATAGCGCATGGGGCCGCCGCGAGGCTCTCCCGTGAAACTCATTACGCCGGCTTCGGCTTGGGCGAGAATGTCGTAGCCGGGCATTTCTGCTTTGGGGCCGGTGAAGCCATAGCCGGTAACGCTGCAATAAATGAGACGCGGATTTATCGCGCAAAGCGTTTCCGCGTCGATTCCGCGTTTTTGAAGCGATGCCCGCGAAGGCTGGTTGTGAAGGAAAACGTCCGTGCTTGCGAGCAGTTTCTGAAAAGCTTCCGCGCCGCGTGAATCGTCGTAATTGAGCGTAATGGAGCGCTTGTTACGATTGGCGGCAAGAAAATAGGCGGACTC
>QHYL01000662.1 GCA_003224105.1 Acidobacteriota bacterium
ACTGTCTGAAGTCAATGACTTACGAACAGAAAAACCCTTGGGCTGCCTCTCGAGTTGCCGGGAAGCCTTGGAAACAGGAGGGAGTTGTGTCTGCGGTTTCCACAGCGTTTTCCACAGGCGCCCCTGTCCAACCAATGACCTGGCCAAGCTGATTCCAAGTGCCACAAAATGAAGGACTAACGGATAATCCTTCTGTTTACTCTGCTGTAATCCTTGGAAGACAGCGGCGCGTCAAATAGCGCGTGGTCCGCGAAGCAGTCTCACTGGTAGAAAAAACAGCGCGCTGATCAAACCTAAGACTCCGTGAACGGCGATGCCGAAAATACGAAGGGGAAGTGTCAGCAGCCAAACCAAGGGATATATCACCAATGCGAACAGCGCGATGGGCCAGCATAGGACGAACAGAATGCACCACAGAAAGAAGGCAGCCATGGCAACCTCGTTTGGGAGCGCTCAACGCTCACGGACATACTGATCGCCAAGCTCCCACCGTTCATACCCAACTACGATGACGAAGCCTGAAAAGTTCCATTCACCCTAAACTCGTTCAACCGAAGTCGCTTTGCGACTGAAGAAGGAATCTCCGCGTCCAGCCGCATATGAGAATCATCGATTTCCGAGTGAAGGACACGCCCCAGGGCATGAATCATGGCCAGCGTGCGGCCTTCGGCCAAAGGCAGGCGGATGGAAAGCGTAAGAAGAGGATCAACCGGCATTGCAGCGTCCATGCGCCTTAATAATTCACCGATCCCTTCACCGGTCATCGCGGAAACGAGAACCGGAGCTCCGTCCCCGGCCCTTGCGGCGGTCGCCTCCAGAGCCTCCTGCTCTTCGTGGCTTAGGCGATCTACCTTGTTGAGTACGCGGAGACGAGGCCGATCCGCAACATCCAGTTCGCGGAGAATTTTCTCAACATCGTCATCGAGCTCTTCATGATGCGGGTTCGAGACATCGCTGACGTGCAGAATCAACGCTGCTTCCTGGACTTCTTCCAGCGTGGCACGGAATGCGGTCAGCAACCCTTTAGGCAGGTCGCGAATGAAGCCGACGGTGTCCGACAGCAGCACCCGACGATTCGAGAGCAGGCGAATCGCGCGGATCGTCGGGTCAAGCGTCGCAAACATTTTCGAGGAAACCAGCACTTCGGCCCGGCTGAGCGCATTAAACAAAGTGGATTTCCCGGCGTTGGTGTAGCCCACCAGCGCAATAGTTCCCAACGGAACCGCATTGCGCGCCTCGCGGCGCAGCGCCCGCTGCTTGCGCACCTCATCAATGCTAGCTTGAATTTTGCGCACACGATCGCGGATGCGGCGGCGGTCGGTTTCCAGTTTTTTCTCGCCAGGGCCGCGAACACCGATGCGCCCGGCTCCGCCTCCCGCCCCGCCCGCGCCGCCACCACCACTTTTGCCGCCCAGACGGGACATCGCGGCGCCCTTCCCAGTCAATCGAGGCAACAGATAGTTCAGTTGGGCCAGTTCCACTTGCAATTGGCCTTCGCGGCTTCGGGCGTGCCGGGCAAAAATGTCGAGAATGAGCTGCGTCCGGTCAATCACGCGGCGATCCGTGGCAGTCTCGATGTTTCGTTGCTGAACGGGAGAAAGGTTGCTGTCGAAGATGATGAGCGGAGCTTTGTGCGCCGTAGCTTCAGCCCGGATTTCGTCCAGCTTACCGCGTCCGACCAATGTGGCAGGATCGGCAGCTTCGCGCAATTGGAAGACGGTGCCAGCAACCTGTGCGCCTGCGCTGTGCGCCAGCTCGACCAATTCGGAAAGGGATTCGCGGCCTTGTTCACCTGCGGGCATGCCGGGGAAACGGGGCGCACGCTTCCATCCCACGCCGACCAGCAAGGCGCGCTCCGCTGTCGAGACTTGGTGCTGTGTTTTCGTCACAGAAGCAGGCCGGGAGTCACAATAGGTCTTGCGCTTTCTTGGAGGAATACATCCAAAGAATTATACACCCCTCTCGCGAACCCCGCGACCAGCTTCTACACCTTGAGATTGCAGAAATTTGAAGATGGCAGCTTGCAGTTCCGGATCGTCGCCAAAGCCCGAAAACCATTGGACACCCGCTTCT
>QHYL01000632.1 GCA_003224105.1 Acidobacteriota bacterium
CGGGGATTCCTCTGCCGCAAAGCTCGCGACCTCGGAATGATATGGGCACCAGAGCAACGGCCTCACTCTAATGGCTGGCTCGAGTGTTCCACGTGAAACATTCACGCCTTCCGGATCGCCAAGAACCAGCCGAACCTCCACGCGGCAAAGGAAGAGTGGGAGGGCTACCCGCGGGAGGGGCGGGCTTGCGTTAGAGAAGTGCTCTCGCTCAAGGTGCTTATGTGGGGCGACTGTTCCACGTGGAACAAGTCCACGCAACAGTTCCAAGAGCCAGAAGGCAGCCACGCGCGATGAGCCGTCTCGGGAATGTTCCACGTGGAACATAGGTCGACGACTTCAAGAATTGAGCTGCATCATCCTCGGGGCGGATTTTGGAGAACCGCACATCATGACATGTTTGTGGGTTTGCTCCCCGGGTAGCAACGGTACGCGCTCAGGAAGTAGACGAGCAATGCAAAACGTCCATACAGCTCGCCTACATCCCAAGACCTAGGGTGATGTTCCACGTGGAACAAGTCGCGTACCAAAACATCGCGCCGCGCCGCGGAGACTTTCAACGAGCCGAGCGATCACGGGGTTGTGTTTGGAGACTCACCGAGGATGTTCCACGTGGAACAAAGGTACGAGCCAAAGGGAGTCCCCGAATGGCGAAAGGGCCGACACGACTCTGAGGGAGCAAGAGTTCAATGGTCCGCGATTCATACCCAGGACTCAGAAACTTGCCGCGAAGATGTTCCACGTGGAACATCTTCGCGGCGTCTTGCGAAGTGGCTGGGGACTGGGAGGGTATGCGCCGATTAGAGTTTTCTCGTCCCGACGAGAATGAGCCGCCGGAGGGAGTTCGGGACCGGGATCGGCTCCTGCCATTCCCAGCTTAGGTTCTTGCGAATCTCGGGGAGATCGTTCGCGCCAATCCAGAGGACCACTTGTTTGGCGGCCAAAGCGCCGGAGTGCGCCCAGTCCAGAAACTTGGTGTATTCGCCCAAAGCGCGCGAGCAGACGTAATCGAGCGGAGCGATTTCTTCGCCGAGCTCTTCATAACGTCGGACGAGCACCTGGGCCTCCCGAAGCCCCAATTCTCGAATCACTTCCGCCAGGAACGTGGCTTTTTTGAGATTGGACTCAATCAGGAAAACTTGCAGACCCGGGCGCAAAATTTTCAGCGGGAGCCCAGGGAGCCCGGCACCAGTACCCGCGTCGGCGAGCCGACCACGCTCCATTGGCACCGAACTGCCCGCAAAAATGCACTCGCAGAAATGGCGATAGAGAATTTCCAAAGGATCGCGGATGGCCGTGAGGTTGATCTTGTCGTTCCAAGCCAGCAAGATCTTGATATATTGTTGAATCTGAACGACCTGATCATCGTAGGCCGGAAGTTGGAAATCTTCGAGGGCGCGGCGGATGACCGCCATGGAGGGAATGGCTGGGCTTGCTGTTTTCATCGTAATGTCGTGACCGCGCCACCATCGCGCCTAGACTATAATATAAGACCTTTATTTACAATATGTTACAGAATCCATGTTCACCGAGACCCAAGAAACACTGCCTGCAGAGTAGCGCTTTGCTTCAGGTAGCGCCTCCCTGCCACTCCGGCCACGATGTCAATTGCGCTGTGCCAGAAGATTGCTGGGACTACGCTATTGTACGCCAAGCGGCTGGCTCCCAGGGCTAAACCCACGACGAACGTCATCACAATGCCACCCCGGCCTTGGTAGCTATGGGCGAGGCCGAACAGAATTGAAGAAACAAGGACAGCCAGCCATGCGCTCATTCCGACCTGCGCAAAGGCGGCCATAGCGAATCCGCGATAAAGAAATTCTTCGCAAAGCCCGGCGGTGATGGCCAATGCGAAATAGGGAGGCATCTCGACGGCGGATTGAGGAAGGATGCGTTCGGCAATGGCTTGCAGCGGACCGCGCGACTCCGGCGGAATGCGGCTGACGCGGCGCAGGTTGAGCCATTGCAAGGTGGCAATTACAGCGGCGCCGACAATTCCGGCGATCAGTAACGTCGTGCGGTCACGGAAGGTGATCCCCAGCTGTTGGGCGGTGTAGCCACGCGCCCATAGTCGCCAGCCTACGAGGGCGACGGCCAGCCATTGGAACGCGACGGTCGAAGCGTAAAGCACCAGCCGCTCCATCAAGCTGACGTGCGGCATGGCGAGCAGCTTCTTCATGCGCGCGCGGCCGCGCCACGGCAGAAGCACGCCGAGCGCGAAGAAGATCACCCAGAAGTCCCAAGGCATCCGCAGATAAGAACACTTTCGGCCCACTTCGCGCAAGTTCGTCAAAAGGGCGCCCTTCGGGAAACCCGCATCGGACATGTGGTGTCTATTCTCTCTGAGGCGCTTTCCAAGATGTTTCCAGCGCGCGCGAGAAAAGCTCTAAAGCCCGGAGTGATCTTGGCTGTACTTCTCCTCGGACCTCTTGGAACATTAATTGTCTACTCGGCCCTCGACCCTTACTTCACTTGGTATTTTCGCGATTTTCATTCTCAGATAATCGTGGACGGCAAGCCGAGTCAGGGACGGGTTCATCGAGACCACAGCGGAGGGTCGCTCTTCGTAACGCGAACTGACGTGCACGAGGCGATGACCTACATGATTATCATCGCGCCTGAAACAAGAGGGCACGTTTGGAGTTGTGGAGATTGGGTCGCACCTAGAT
>QHYL01000633.1 GCA_003224105.1 Acidobacteriota bacterium
CGCTTTCCGCGATTCTGCGCAAAGCGAACCAGTGGGGATACGTTTGCGAAAAAGTGGACTTCAGAGCCTTGGAGTTCGCAGAGGACGCAGTTAAGCGCGAGCCTCGATTCTTTACCGCGAAGCAGGTACAGCAGATCATCGAAGCCGCTCCCGAGCCGTACAGGACGATGTTCACGATTCTTGCCATGACCGGGATGCGCGCGGGCGAGATGCTGGGCTTGCAGTGGGAAGATATCGATTTCGCGGCTGGCTGTATCCACATCCGCCGCTCGGCGTGGTATGGAAAGATTCAGACCACGAAGAGCAAGAGCAGCACGGCTCCGGTGCATCTGCCGGAATCTTTGGCTGCGACTCTGCGAGCTTACCGGGAGCGATGGAAGCCGAATCCGCAAGGATTCTTGTTTGTGACGCGGAACAATCGGCCTCCGTCATCGAACAAGGTTGTTCAGTACGGTTTGTGGCCCGTGCTGGATGCGCTGAAGATTTCTCGCTGTGGACTTCACGCATTTCGGCACACGCACGCAAGTTTGCTTTTGCACACGGGTGCAACCCCGAAAGTTGTGCAGGAGCAGTTGCGGCATGCCGATCCGCGCGTGACGCTCGGAATGTATTCGCACGTAATTGGCGAGGATCGGCGAAACGCGGTGGAGCGCGTAGCGGCGTTGTTGCGCCCAACTGCCGAAGCTAGTTGCGCCCAATTGCGCCCAAATGCGCCCAAATCAGGAAAGCAAGAGGAGTGGATTCAATAAGTTAGTTGGAGCGGGCGATGGGAATCGAACCCACGTCCGAAGCTTGGGAAGCTTCTATACTGCCATTGTACGACGCCCGCTTGATTCGGTACTTCGTCATTATACCCAAGAACGGACGCACCCGTACAGATGCAATTCCGCGGTCAGGGTGGCGCTTGTTTGGCGTATTCTCAAAACTCTCCATAGGCTTGACGGCCTCCAGGGCCGGGAGTGTCGCGTTTTCTGCCTTGCGATATAATTTGGCGATGGGTATTTTGCGGCGGCTTTCACGCTGGATGGGCTTTGAGGACAATATGACTCACATTGTTGCAGGGGATATGGCCCCCGAATTCTCTCTGAAATCGTTGGACCAGAAGCAGTATTCCCTTCGTTCACTGCTTGAGCGCGGCCCGGTAGTAGCCGCCTTCTTCAAAATCTCCTGCCCCGTCTGCCAATTCACGTTCCCTTTTCTGGAACGCCTCCACCAGCGGTACGGCTCTGGCGGCGCAACGTTCCTAGGGATTTCCCAGGACGATGCGCGCGCCACGAAAAGCTTTGCTTCCGAGTACGGCGTCACGTTCCAGGTGGTTCTCGATGAGGACGGTTATACTGTCTCGAACGCATATGGCCTGACCAACGTTCCAACGATTTTCCTAATAGAGACCGACGGAAAAGTGAAGGTCAGCTCGATGGGTTTTGACAAAAAGGACTTGGAGACGATCGCCAGTCAACTCGCCGAGCGGCGAAAGATCGCTCTTACCCCGCTGTTTCGCTCCGACGAAGTCGTTCCCGCCAATAAACCTGGTTGAAGCTCCAAGAATTAGGTCCGGTTCGGACCTGAAGCGTTTGCCGTTTGCCGTTTTTAATTGATACGCACGCGAAAGCAGAGACGGTCTTTAATTCTTGCGCTCTAAACCGCATTCTCGGGAATAGCTTGCCCCTAGTCTACGGCAGTTTCGAGCCATTGTTTCTTATGCTTCTCGGGGCGCTTACGTTTGTCGGGAATCACACGTGTAGCGGCCGGTGCGATGCCAGACTTTCGCGCAACGCGACGTGCCTCTTTACCCGCGTCAATCGCCTTTTTCTTCCGCCGCTTCATTTTCGACGCAAGGTTATCCTATCCCTGCTGCGGAAGAAAGCATGTTGAAGCACGACCGTCGGTGTCATGGACGTTGATGCCCGATGTATGAAACAAGGTGTTAAGACGCTAAAAATTGAACAGAAGCTGCAGTTCAATCTTGCGGTTCGCCGTGGAAGACGAAAACGGCCCACCTGCCAGACTGTTGGACTGGCCGAACAATGGTGAACTCAGATTGCCAATCGGATTGTTCAGGTTCACTCTGTTGAAGATGTTCCGCGCGTTGACGCTGAAGGTGAGGTTGTAGCGGTTATCCGACGGATTGCCGCCGAACATTCCTCCCCCATGTTCGTGTGGCACGCGGCCAAAGGTGCCTCCGCGTGGGCCGCCGCCTCCGCCAGCCGTTTCCTTTTTCTCTCCAAAACCGAACGTTTTGCTGAACCGCATGTTCAGAGCAAACCGGGCCGGTCCTGTCTCTTCGTTAATGGGAATACCAACTTGCCCGGGCTGCGTCACCAGATTGAAGCAGCCATAGGGCGTGGATACGACTCCGGAATTACCGCAAGTCCCAACGGTTGGGCGCGCGTTGAACGTATTGATCCCGTATAAATCCTGGCCAGTCGTGATATTGAAAGGAGAACCTGATTGCGCGACCAAAAACGGGCTCGCCCGAAGCCCCCAGGGCATGCTGATAGAACCGCCAACGAATGCGCGATGCCGCACGTCGAACGATGCCCGGCCATAGTCCTCGTCAATGCCGCAAGGTGTTCCTGAGAGGAGGCCCGGAGCTCCGCAGGGAATGGATGGGATATAGCTGGCGCCAGAAGTGTCGCTGTGCGAGTAGTTCAACGTGTAATAGCCCCACAAAGAGAGCCTTGTTCCC
>QHYL01000634.1 GCA_003224105.1 Acidobacteriota bacterium
GCCCCACGTAATCACCGCTCCGATACGCATTCACCCAATGTTGAACCCCGAGTTCACCTGGATTAGGCAAAGCATTTGCAAGAATTGGCGCAGGGTCCGCGAGTGTGGCGGCGGCGAACGGGCGTAAACTCCCGTTCGGTACCGGGTTAACCCAATCGTATAGAAAGGGAAAGAAGCGATTCATAAACTGGCGCACCGGATTGCCCATGGTGAACAGAGTTACGGGGATTGCGGGCACGTTGCCGCCTGGCTCGCCATAGCCCAGCCGTTCCAGAGTTTGGTCACCTTCTTCATGCAGGAAGCGCAACAGATCGCCGGAGATGAGCGCCCCCAAACTGTGCGCAACGATGACGACGCGGGTGTAGCCATGCTCGGGTTTTGCGACATAGCGCAACAGCGAGACATACCGTTCGACGATCTTGGCGCGGGGGGTGGCGTCCTTCGGAGATGTCCGCAGATAGTTGTCTACGTCGAGCACGATCCCAAGAGCCGAGCTCGTATACCGAACAATCAAGCCGAGCAGGGCAAGCGATGCGGTCAGTCCGGCCGTTTTTCCGATAATCGAGTCAGTAACAGCATTCAACATCGCGAGCGTTGACGAACGGGACTGCACAAGGGACCAGGTAGAGAAAATAGAAGGCACGAGGAAAATCGCACACCACGTCAGGACCGTGACGACGGCCATCGCGTCCAGACCGCCCGAGATCCAAGAACCCATGTGGAGTGATTGGGCATTGGTGGACCATCGTGGCGGAACCTTCTCGCTTCGAAGAGGGAATTTTTCCGTCAGGACAGACGGCAGGGCCCACCAAGTAAGGAGAGAGAGGCTAGCAGTCATAAACACCAAGGTGATCGCGAGTCCCGGCCCTATGCTCCAAATCAGGTAGCCTGCAAAATAGTTATCCGCGTTGATCAGGTGTCTTGATGGTGGCGGGTCAGGAGTGCAATGCCCCGCAGGACAGGACAACGCAGGTACTTTCTTGCTCCGAGATTGGTCGCGAGGTTTGTCGGGGAGCGTGTCCGGGATTTTGGCGGGATCAAAAAACAACGACTTCATAGCGTTGCCACCGGGTGCGAGCGTTGGCGGTACTCCTGTTTCAAAAAGCGGGTGAGGAAAAAGGCTGGTGGTATGCATCGCCCAATCGAAAAGACCGCCCCACAAGAAGATGACCAGTAACAACACAAGCAAAGTGGGAAGCGCCAAGGCCAGCCGACTGGTACGGACGGCAGCACGAGCGCGCGCCTGCTGTGGGCTCCCTTTCGGCAGAATTCGCCATGCAATGCTACCGAGAACGAAGGCACTGAAAGCGAAAACAAAAAGCGCGGTCCATGAAATACGGAGCGCCGCCAGAAGCCATTGCATAGTCCACAAAGTGGCCTGCTGCAACCGTGCGCCGCTGCCAGCCATGGCGAGAGCAACGACGAATGCAGCAAAAGAAAGGGAATAGAGAACAAGTCCGCTTTCCAGGGTTCCGTCGCGGATATCGTCATACTTATCCAGGACATAGAGAAAAAGCCCGAAACCCACGGCCCACCATTCGACTGCGGCCACAGTAAGCGGCGCCAGCTTCGCTGCGAGAAATGCGTAACCAATCAAAACACCCACGCCAGCGAAGACCAGAGGAAGCATAGCCCAGCCCAGCGGACCTCCGGGAATTGGCCGCGCCGGCTTGCGCCATGCCAGGAAACCAAGAACAACACCCAAGAGCCCAGCGACGAGCAAGGCTGCGGTCTTTTGTAACTCGCGGGGCATTTGTTGTAATTGTTGCGGGAGCACAGAGAAGGCGGCAATCAGCAGAATCAAGTTCAAGAGAGGAATGGGAATTTGCAGAATGCGAACAGCATATTCCTGAACAGCACGAAACGCGCGCCAAACCCATCCCGGGTTTTCAGCGGCCCCGGCATCGATTGCGAGCCGACTTAGACTGCCAACATGTAAAAGGAGTTGGAATAGGGCAAAGAAAAAACTGAGCAGTGAGTTTTTTGGCCGGGCCAGGTCCGCCCAGTAGGCTTCGTAGACGTGGACCTCCCTCTCTCCCCCTGGAGCAGTGGCTGCGCGCTTTGCTTTTAAGCGCGTGGTGTCGTAGGTGTCTCCATCAGCGCCACCTTGGTAATCTCGCAGCAGGAGACGCATGAACTCGTTTCCCACACTGCCCGGAGCCACGGAAGCTCCTGTTCCACGCACCCACCGCCCAAACTTTTCCAGGGACATGGCGAAGTTGGCGCTGGCTTCCTGAAGGAACGCAAAACGTTTGCCAACCCACGTGGCAGCGCCCGGCAAACCATATGTCCACACCTGAACGGGCTGAATTGGGACCTGAATGGCTTCGGCCTCAAACGCACTGTAATTGCGGGGTGCGCTTGCGGGATTCGTCAGCGGATTTGGCAGCGAGAGAAGTAAGTCGGCCATTGCGTTTGCCGACGCGCCAGGCGCGTGGTATGCCACACCATGAACGGCAATCACAGCAACCTTCTGTGGGGGAGGCGCTACTACAGTGCCGTTGGCTGGGGCCTCGGTCATGGAACGAGATATTATGCTTTAAGTATAATCTTCGTCAACAACAAAATATTTACATCAACAAGTCATTATATTTCGCTCTCCGTTCATTTCTTAAACTGGGCTAAGTAATCCGTCGAGACCGCCCTGGGATGGCGCTTACGGAAGTGCGGGCTCAGCCAACGCTCAACAATGACGAACGAGCATCCATCATTGCCTGGTCGGCAATATCCGCGGAGTTGGTGCGCAGTGAGCCCGATGCGACCAAAACGGCGATCGCCGAAGCATTGAGGCGCACCGATCATTTGCAGAAGATCGACGACCCGGAACTCCTCAAAGTAGTGGGCGACATCGTCAGTGAAGCCCTCGCCGACCGTTCGGCAACTCCCGAAGCCGGCGGATTTGAAGTTCGCGGTCCAGAAGCCAAGGCGCTTGAAACAAGAGGCCGGGTTAAGGATCGGCGTAACCGGAGTAATCTCGGGAATCGACAAGCTCCTCGGCAAGCTTGTGGAGGACCGCTTAGGCGTTCTGAATCAGAGGCTGCGATGTTCGCTCATGAACGGAATAGCCCTGACCCCTCACCGGACGCCGGGCGATTGGTATTCAAAAGCGAGGAATCCCGATGCGGTCGGTCTGGCACTGGCTGACCCTCTCCACTAGCCGCTTATTAACCGCGACAGCTACTTGACGATTATGCCGACGGAAGGATAGTCTCTGACGGTTCCAACGGAGTATGCGGGGAGAATCGCTATGTTAAAGTTCATTGCGCAACACACGATGGCCGCCTTGCCATCGACAGGTGGGCCTATCATTTACACGGCAGGCACTGACGTCAACGCAGAGAGTCAATTCAAGAATCAGGCGACAAAAATTCCTATTTTTATCCATCCGAAGGCCCTCACGTTCCCCATTCTCGTGGCATTGGTGAAGAGTGCTTGGACCGCTGCGAGTGTGTTGCCCGTCGCGTGGAGCAGGACTGTATGGTTTCCATTCGGCTCCTGCATATTGCTGGGCCTTCTAATTGCGGTCTCGAACCTCGCTGAAGAGAAAGCGCGCGCGTCTGAATGGATCAGCGGTATTATCATCGGCCTTCTAAACAGTCTTGTGGTTTTCGGTGCTGTTGTCGGTATTCACAAGCCACAATAAAACAGCCCATTGCTCCCAAGGAAGCGCAGGTTGTGATGATAATTATCGTTCGTCCAGCGTACGACCCTGTCACCAAAGCGATGTTTCGCTGGGCACAGAAGTTCATCGATCTCTCTACGGTAGAGGATGACTTAAAGCACGACTTAACAGGTAGCTCGGCAACGGAGAAAGGCCTAAGGGACTCCTTGCGACAGCATCAGGGCGCACACCTCATTGCCTTTTACGGTCACGGTAAGCCGGATTCGCTAATTGTGCACGATCGAGATGGGGCTGAGTTTCCAATAGTTCATGTGAAGAAACCAGGTGTGGTTCCGAGTGAGCTTAAGGGGCATAAAGTCTATGCGGTAGCATGTCACTCAGCGTCTGTCCTCGGCCCCGCCCTTGCCGGTGCGGGATGCTTATTCGTTGGATATGAAGAAGAATTGACTTTAGTCCCCGAATTTGCGCAGGAGTTTGGAGACGTGGTGAATGCAAGCTTATTAGAGTGGGTCACAAAGTCAAAAACGAGCGCTGAAATCGGAGAGCATCTCCGCAAAGACTGGTTGAACTTGAGCGATGATCTTCGAGCTGGACCACCGCGAGGAAGATCGTGGTGGGTAGCAATCTTAGGGGCTTTTTGGAACGGCTATCGCGTTTCTGCTCTCTAACGGCAGGTGCTCTGGCGCACCAAATCGACTATTGATCTGTGACTATCGGACGAATTTGAGCGCCGACTCAAAGCAAATAGGCCTGCAATAAAATTGTTTCCAAAATCTGTCTCGTTTGTCACAGCGTCCCGAATGTCAACCGGGCTGTATCCCATACCTGACACAAAGATGGAGGGAGTCTCTGCCTCACGTCGAGAAAGTGAGCTGACCCAATCCGAGATCGCTTGCTTGTACTCCTGTTTGATCTCTTCGGGTACAACAGACGTGCTATTGAATGAGCTTCTCATACCTGAGCCTGATTATGGGCGGGGGTCTTTGCTAGGTCAATTCAGCATCCACCGGCATATAACGTAAGAGAAAACACGGAACTTACGGACAGGTAGAAACCTGAACCATCGTACAGTCCCAGCAAATTCGATGTTGGACAGCAGGAAAAGGGTGCATCCAGTCATGCCCCAGCACCGCGCTGCGCCTTCTCTGCACTTTCGATCCTAACGCTATTGACGCTATTCCGAATGAGATCGATAACGGACAGTTTCGAACCCTGCTTTGAGATGCGCGCCTGTAGAGCGAGTAGCCCTTCAATGAACTTCAGCCCCATTTCAGTTTCGTTTTCGACAGCTTCGCGGATTTCCGCGGGCGAATAGACGGCTCTCGCAATCATCATGCACCTCGCAGTTCGCTCGTCGGAATTCAAAGAATCGACCCAGTGCCCCAAGGCTTCCCGTATTTCTGCTCGAAAATCCGTGCGTCCGCTCATCCAACACCTTCCTATAGGTCAATGACCAAGGGTCAAAACACCAAAATCTATGCGTTTCGACCTGAGAAAGCAATCAAAATCGCCACTAACATAGAACCCACATGTACTCCGTTTGTCGCGGAGATCACGATATACAGAGACATGCAGTAATAGTGCCAGCAACGTAAGCCCTTGGGGTCCAATCAGTTCATTCATGTATGCCAACTGAAC
>QHYL01000635.1 GCA_003224105.1 Acidobacteriota bacterium
TGCAACCTCACGGGTTAGGGGCACGCTCCGTTCTTCCCAGTCCTTGGGAATGAATTGGTATTCCGCTTTTGCGGTAACGTAGACACGCTTTCGTGCGAGGTCCAGGTCTGACCAATGCAGGGTTTTCAGTTCGCCTCGCCGCAAGCCGCTCGAGAGCGCCAAAGCAAAAAATGCCTTCTCCCAGGCGTCGCATGCGGCGAAAAACTTCTTGAGTTCGGAGTCGGTGTAGGCCACCGGCTTCTTTCGAAAACGTGGGAGACGCGGCACCTCTTTCACCGGATTGTCGAGCTTCAGCTTGGAGAAAAAGTTGTGCAGGATGACCCGGTCGGTGTAGAGCGTGGTGCCGGGATCAAAACCTTTTGATTTTCTCCAGGCGAGGAATCTCTTGACGTCGTCCGTGGTGATCTGCCGCGCGTCCGCCTTGGGCGCCACGTATTCGCAGAACAATTCCAGAATGTGTTCGTATTTCTGGTAAGTCAGGGGTTTGCGGAATGCCCGAATGTCTTTGAGGAAGTTGGCGAGTGAAGTTTGGAGCGGGAACGTATCTTCCTCTTCGTTCAAAACCGGGAGCTCTACGTTGGACTGGCGTGCGTCGAGCTCGAGGCGTTTTCTGCGCTGCGCTTCCAAGGCTTCCGCGGGTGTAGTTCCGCCGGCCTGTCGCCTGCGTCGCGCACCCTCATACCACTCGAGGATGTACCGGCCGGCCCCAGGCCCCCATTTGATTCGTCCCCGGCCATCACGGTCGAGCGAGACGTTTTTCCAGCCGGTATGGGTTTTGACCTGGCGGGTGATGTTGACACGTGCCATGAGCGTCCCCCTCTGGCGAACTGGACGCTATGATGGACGCTAAGCGGGGGGAAGTCAAGTTATAACTAACAAAATAAAAGACTTATGGCGAATGAGCCTGTAAGCCGGATTCTGTCGAGTGAATAACTCGCGAAGCGAGCTGTTTCACCGCGGCGATCATTCCTCTAGGTCACGGTTCGCACCGTGACTCCAGCAGCCTACCCGAGGGTTCTCCTTCACGATGGCTTGCGCCACCGCGAACGAAGCACGCTTCCTTTCGAAAACGCACTCAGCGAGCCGGGCCGGCTCTCCCCTCCTATTTGGCCTTGCACCACGCGGGGTTTTCCGTGCCTCCGGTGTTACCACCGGAGCGGTGGGCTCTTACCCCACCTTTTCACCCTTGCCTAACCGAGCTAGCTTTTCGAAGACGCCTCGCAGGTTTCCCTGTTCGATGTCACCGGGCTCCACTCCGCCGGCGGTCTATTCTCTGTGGCACTTTCCGTGACGCCGTGTGTAGCGGCGGGTTTACCCCGCCGTCTTCAACATCGTCCCCTGGCGTTACCAGGCGCGTTGCCCATGTCCTGAGTTCCGTTGACCGCTCTGCGGTCACCACTAAAGATGTTCGCTCTTCGCTCACTCGGGTAGCGCCGGTCTTTACACCAGCACCCCGCTTTCTTCAGGATGAACGCAGAGCGGCCAACGTGCCTCACGACGGTGTCCGGACTTTCCTCCCGCTTCGGCTTTGTAGCGGCGGCTTTACGCCGACGTTCTTCAGCCTAAGCCAGCGATCACCCGGCTCACCCGCCAATTCAATTATACGCTTTTCCAGCTTGAACTAAGTTAGAATCCCTGCAATTCGTCTCACCTTTTCAAAATTCACGGAGGACAAACGCGATGACTGAATTTCACAGTATAAAGCGCCGCGGCTTCCTTGGTGGCGCTCTCGCCGCCTTCCCCTTGGCTTTTCTCGGCCAGTCGCCCAAAGAGCCTTCTGCCATGGCGGTCGCTCCAGTTCGGGCCGGAGAGGACCGCCTCGGCGAGCCCCACACTATCGGCATCAGTTCAACAGCCTTCGACGCGCGTGGAACTGAAGCCCGGCGACTCGATTCTAGGACCTCGAGAAGTACCTCATGCCTGGGCCTTTGTCGGGAACGCGTCCGGCAGACTGTTGATCGCCTTCGCGCCCGCCAACAAAATGGAAGCCTTCTTTCGCGACAATGAAAAACGTCGCAAAGGAAATGAGTACACGAACGATGCCGAAATTTATCGCTCGTACGGGATGGAACTTCTCGGCCCGCCTCTTTCTGTCAAATAAGTCTTACAATCTCGCTATGCGCGTCCGTGAAGCCAAAGACTTCCTCGTCCAGCAAACCGCTGAGCAGGCCGCCCTGGAAAACGTGCCTCTTTCGGGCCTCGAAAAACGAATGATGTATTTCACCGAGACGGACGAATGCCCGGAAGATCCCATCGCGCTAAACGATGCTTTCGAAACCGAGTACGACAACGACGAATACGAAGCCAAGATTTCAAAGCTCATGCATCGTGCCTACCGACGAATCAAGAAGGAGAATCCCGAAACTCGCCGGCAATGGGACAACGCAATCAGGACGCTTCGCAAGGGCGATCATTATCTTCTAGTCCTTTGGAATCAAGGACCTCAAGAGCGCCCTCCCTATGATTCCTTGAAGCTCTTGGGAACTGCCATCCTTGTGATCGCATTAGGTTTCGGCGCAACAGCGGTCGTAACGTTTCTCGCAGATCACTACAACATCCATTGGAAGTTTGGACCAAGGACCCATTGGCTTACCCCGGCTTGGATGCAGCGCTCGTTGCTCTTTCTTCTGATTGGAGGGTACGTCTACTTCCTAATGCTGCCCTGGCTGAGAAAACGGTATCCATCAGCAAGTCCTGGCCAGTTCGTGATGAAATTCTTTCTTTTTCTCCTCAAAAAGAGAAGGTAGCCATCCCTTCTATTTCAATCCCACCAGCTTCTCAAACTCACTCTCACTTAAAATCGCCACTCCCAGCTCCTTCGCCTTGTCATACTTCGACCCCGGGTCCGTTCCCACCACCACGTAATCTGTTTTCTTGCTCACCGACCCGCTCACTTTTCCTCCGTGCTGCTGCACAATCGCTTCCGCCTCTTCCCGCGTCCGGTTTGCCAGCGTCCCCGTAAACACAAACGACTTCCCCGCAAACTTATCGCTCTTGACCTCGCGTTTCTCCGCCGTCGGCCGCACGCCCGCCTTCGCCAATTTCTTGATCAATTGCCGGTTCGCCGGCTCCGAGAAAAATTCCACGATGCTTGCCGCCACTTTCGGCCCCACTTCCGGCACTTGCTCCAGTTCCTCCTCTTTCGCCGCCGCCAATTCCTCCAACGAAGAAAAATGTTCCGCCAGCAACTGCCCCGTTCGCTCGCCCACAAACTGGATCCCCAGCGCAAAAATCAGCCGCGCCAGCGAATTTTTCCTGCTCGCTTCAATCTCCTCCAGCAAATTCTGCGCGGACTTCTCCGCCATGCGCTCCAGCTCCGCGACTTCCTCTTCTTTCAGCGCGTACAAATCCGCAACGTCTTTCACCATCCCCTTGTCCACCAGCTGGTCCACAATTTTTTCTCCCAGCCCGTCAATGTCCATCGCGTGCCGCCCCGCAAAATGCAAGATCGACTCTTTCCTCTTCGCCGGGCACGCTGCGTTCACGCACCGGTACGCCACCTCTCCCTCGACGTGATGAATCGCGCTCCCGCATTCTGGGCAATTCTTCGGCATCCGAAACGGCTTCCGGTTTTTCCCCGGCTTCACCACTTTCAGCACGTGCGGAATCACTTCTCCCGCCCGCTCGATCAGCACCGTGTCGCCAATCTGTACGCCCAGCCGCTCGATTTCGTCCATGTTGTGGAGCGTGGATCGGCTGACAGTGACGCCTCCCACTTGCACCGGCTCCAGGATCGCCACCGGCGTCAGCGCCCCCGTCCGCCCCACGTTCACCAAAATGTCGTTCACCACCGTTGTTTCCTGCCGCGCTGGATATTTGAACGCCATCGCCCACCGCGGCGCCTTCGCCGTGTAACCCAGCTCGTTTTGTATCGCTGTGGCGTTCACTTTGATCACCACGCCGTCAATCTCGTACGGCAACTTCTCCCGCTTCGCGTCCCATTCCTCGCAATACGCGGTCACCGCCTGAATTCCATTGCACAGCTTCCAATCATCCGAAGCGCGGAACCTTAATTGCCTAAGAACTTCCAGAGACTCAGAATGCTTGGCGAACGGCACTTTTCCATCCACCAACAAGTAGTACGCGAAGAAGTCCAGCTTCCGCGACGCTGTAATCGTCGGATCGAGCACCCGCACCGCTCCCGCCGCCGAGTTCCGCGGATTCACGAAAATCTTTCCGCTGATTCGCTCCTGCTGCCGGTTCAGCGCTTCAAACGCCTTGCGCGTCATCATCACTTCTCCGCGCACTTCGAAATCCGCCGGCAGCTTCGCTCTTTTCAACGCCACCGCATCCACGCGCAGCGGCACCGACCGGATCGTCTTCACGTTCGGCGTGACCTCT
>QHYL01000636.1 GCA_003224105.1 Acidobacteriota bacterium
GTGCCTTGTGCTGAACCGCGTGCTTACCACGGCTTGATGCGAATACAATACGCATCCTGCGCCGCTGTGTGCTCGTTCAGGTGCGAGGAGTTGACATGAGACGCCGTCGTTTTCTGCAAAATCTTGCCGCAGGCACTGCGGGCATATCTTATCTGCCATCGGGTTGGCGCGATGACGCGGCTCCGCTTGAAGAAAGCTCGAAGATTGCGCCACTGATTGAGGATTCTGGTTCTTTAGCAGACGTGGATGGGCACACGCTCCTCTGCGAGGTTCAATACTCAGGCAAAAACTGGAAAGTCTATGAGGACCTGCGAACGCGGGACGGCGCCATCGTTTTTCTTTCGAATCAGGGCACCAAGCGCGTCCTGCCAAAATCCGCCGAAGCCGTCTTCGCGGAAGGTGAGCCCCCATACCTTGGCCTGAATTTGGACGAAATCGGTTTGGCGGGAGCCGATCTTTTGGCCGACCGGCTCCTGCAAGGCGGAGATGATCCGGACCCCGCGGCCGTGAAGTCTGCCGCTCCGCCGCAGGCATCCAACACGAAAGAGCGTGGCGGGGGTTTTCGGCTGCCTTGGAACACTCTCGTGGGAACCAGGGAGTGTTTTGACACCATGCCGGTATTTGCGACCGGCAGGACGCGGACTTACCACCCGGAACAATACTTTTCCGAAATTACGCAAGAACTTGCAGCAAAACGATTTGAAGGCCTCGTCGGTGGGTGGATGCCGGCCGTTCGGAAAGTCCTGCCTCTCTCGGATTCCTCCTACTTGGAAATCGTTGTCTTCGGCGATGTGGAGGCGAAAGACAAGTTCATCGTCCAAACCTGGCACCGCACGGCGCGCGTTGAAAACGGAAAGATGACCAAGGTCGTTTACGGATACAGCTACCCAGCCTTTCCGCCGCGCCGCAAAGACCCCGCTCCCGAGGCGTTTTACCGGGCCTTGCTCGTTTTTGCAGAATACTGGGACCGGCAATTGCACGATGCTTCGCCCGTCTCACTTCCGGACGAAACGTATGTGAACATGTCCCGGCACGCCATCGCGCGCGAACTGATGGTGCGTCCCGGCGGCGTCTATCCAAAATATGGAGCCGTCGATCGCGACTATTACGGTTCGGAGTACGACGGCTTTCAAGACATTTTCACCAGCGCCGTCTACACCAATCTGGAATGGGGCCGGTTCACAGCCGCGAAGCAGATCATCGACAACTACTTCGGCGATTTCGTCGATGAAAAAGGAATGATCAACATGCGCGGCCCGGAGACCGCGCAATTCGGGATGACGCTCTCCTTGCTCGCGCGGTATTACAACTACACGCGCGATGCGGCGCTGCTCCAGAAGCATCGTCCAAAAATCGAGGCGACGGCTGCGCTGCTGGAAGAACTCCACGAGGAAAGCCTGCGTTTGCCGAGTGACGATCCCGGCTACGCTCTGATTCACGGCTGGAGCGAGTCCGATTCCTGTCTTTCCTCCAAACCGATGACTTGGTGGCTGCCGTACTTTGCGAACAGCGCCTTCGCCTCGCGTGGCCTCAAGGACCTTGCGCGTGTCTGGCCGGAGGTACACGGGGCAAAAGCAGCCGCCTCAGAATCCCTGGCAAAAGAATGGCTGAAGCGCAGCAAAGCTCTGGAGGACGCTATGGTTGCCGCCGTGCGAAAAGACATTCGCCATGACATGACCCCGCCTTATATTGGGCCCTTTCCGGGCACCTCACTGACTTTCCGCGATTCCCTCGCCAAAGAGCGCCCTAGTCCGCAACAGTGGCCGCATCGTCCCTACGCAGAACTGCTTCAGGCGGACATCCTGCCCGCGGATTTGGCAAACCTGGTGATCGACTGCATGCGCGCGTACGGCGCAACGACACTCGGAGTGGTTGCCAACGTTAGCCGTGCCCGTCCGGGTTCCCGGGAAATCCTGGGCTTTATTTCCTATGGTTACGCCCAGATGTTGTTACGGCTCGACCGCGTCGAAGAGTTTCTGTTGTTCCTTTATTCCCATCATTATCACGATCACACTCGCGGCAGTTGGACCGCGGGAGAGGTTTCAGACATCAACGGCGGCACCGCTCTCTTCTGCATACCAGCCCAGCAAACCATTCCCCTGCTGGTGCGCTGGATGCTGGTTCTTGAAGACTCTGACGAGGAGGTTCTTTATCTGGGCAAGGGCGTTCCACGCGCTTGGCTCGTTTCCGGGAGCCCTATCCGCATCGAAAATGCCCCCACACGGTGGGGACGCGTCACTCTCGAACTTCGCGCGGATCCATCCACGCGACATATCGCTGGTAAAATTCTTCTTGCTGCAGCCGGAAAACCGGCACAAGTCCAGGTCAAGCTGCGCCTGCCGCTGCAGTCTGCTTTCTCGCGAGTCACGGTCAACGGCCATGACGCCAAGCTTGCGGGAAAACGAAACGATACCGTGCTGATTTCCACCAGACAACAGAAACAGTTCGACATCAGCGCGCAATACGACGCATCATAAGCAGTCTTGAATCATCCGTGCGGTTGAAAACGATTGCGAATTCTTCTGCTCAATCTTTACTATCCGCCGGACACCTCGGCGACCGCAAAAATGGCGCACACCGTCGTGGATGCGATTTGCGTTCATCACCACGTCACGGTCCTTTGCGGTCGCCCATCGTACGATCCGACAGAGCGTCGTCCATGGCGCCTGTATCAAACGGAAAACGCCGGCCTCGTTCGAATCATCCGCGCCGGTTCAACTGCGTTTCCGCGCTTCAA
>QHYL01000262.1 GCA_003224105.1 Acidobacteriota bacterium
TCGCTCGGCGGACGCATAAGTGCGGCCAGCAGGCGCTCTGCACCCACCGGCCGCCGTGCACTTGGGAGTCAACGAAGCCGTGCTCAGTTCACCCCGAACATCACGGTGTGTTGGACAGGATCGCCCTGAACCATGAACTGCAACGCGTAAGTACCCGTCGCCAGCCCGCTGGTGTCCAGGTTGAAGATGTATCCGGCGTTCGAGCCATTGCCGCCGACGTTGCGGAAATCATTATCCGGGTTGGCGTTGCCCGAGTCCTGAACCGGGCCCGCGACTCCGGACGCGGCGAGGATGGCCGTCGCGTGCAGCACGATGGACTGAGACGAGAGATTGTTCCCGGCCACGTCGCAGATTTGCAGTTTGATCGGGAACGTTGCGCCGCCCTGCACCGACCGTGTCTGGTCATATTGCGCGCAGATGGCGTACTGCACGTTCTGCGTCAGGCTTCCCGTACTGCCATTGAAGCTGGCGTCGCCGCTGTAAACCGCGGTGATGGCGTGCGACTTCAAAGCAAGGGACGAAGCGGTGAACGTTGCGGTTCCAGCGGAGCTGAGAGGCGCCGTCGCCAGCGTGGTTCCGCCGTCGCTAAACGTCACCGTGCCGGTCGGCGTGCCTGCGGCGGGTGCCACAATATTGACGGTCGCGGTGAACGTCACCGGCTGGCCGATGCTGGAAGGATTCGCCGACGAACTCAACGAAGTCGCCGTAGAAGCCTTGTTCACCGTTTGAGACATTGTCGAGGAACTCGAATTGAAGTTCCCGTCGCCAGCGTAGCTCGCCGTAATCGAATGCGAACCCACGGCGAGCGAAGAAGTCGTGAAAGATGCCTGGCCGTTCACGAGGCTCGCGCTGCCAAGGCCCGTTGTGCCGTCGCTAAAGGTCACGGTGCCGCTCGGTGTACCCGCGCCAGGAGCCACCGCACTGACGGTCGCGGTGAAAGTCACGGTCTGATTGATGATGGACGGGTTTGCTGACGAACTCAGCGAAGTTGCCGTCGAAGCTTTGCTCACCGTCAGACCGGCGGTGCCGGAGTTTTGGCTGAAGCTGCCATCGCCTCCGTAGGTTGCCATGATCGAATGCAGACCAGAGGTGAGCGCGGAGATCGTGAAAGAGGCCTGCCCATTGACCAGGTTGGCGGCGCCGAGATTCGTGAGTCCATCGAGGAACGTCACCGTGCCGGTGGGCGTTCCGGATCCCGGAGCAGTCGCGCTCACCGTGGCTGTGGCCACCACCGGCTGGCCAAAGGGACTTGGATTGGGCGAGGAGTTTACTGTGACGGTGGGCACGTCCAGATTCACGATTTGCGTGAACGCGGACGAGATGCTCGCGTTGAAATTACTGTCGCCGGAATAGGACGCAGTGATGGAATGATTTCCCACCGCTAGAGAGGAAGTGGTGAACGCGGCTGCGCCAGTGGAGCCAAGGGCCGCCGTGCCAATGGTCGATGCGCCGTCAAAGAGTGTGACCGTGCCGGTGGGCGTGCCCGTCGTCGCGCTGACAGTTACGGAGAAGGTGACTGCTTGTCCGAACACGGTTGGGTTCTTGGAAGAAGCCACAGACGTTGTGGCTCCGGCGGTGTTTACGGTCAACGAGGCTGCGCTTGATGTGACCGAGCCAGTGGAGTTGGCAAACACAGCGCGGTAGGAGTTTCCGTTCTGCGACATGTCTGCCGCGAACGTCAGTGTGGTGGAGGTCGCTCCGGACACATTGGTGAACGTCGCACCGCCGTCCGAGCTGACTTGCCACTGCACGGTAGGCGCCGGAGATCCAGTTGCGGCCGCGCTAAACAACGCGGTCTGTCCCGACGTGACAGTAAGGCTGGACGGCGACGATGTTACCGTCAGCGTTGGACAAGACGACGTTGAAGTGGACGAGGAAGTGGGTGTGCTGCCGCTGGTCGTGTTCGTGACGGCAAAATCTTGCGGCAGAGCGGTCACAACAATCGCGGTTGTGGCAATGCAGCCCTGGCTGTCCGTCAGGGTCAGTGTGAAATTGTCCGTGGCGGGCGCGGTCAGGCCATGTAGCTGCGATTCGTCGACCTGATAGTTCCATCGAACCACACCGCCCGTGCCGCTGCCGGTGCTGTCTTTCGGTACGCTGGCCGTGACCGCCCCGAGGTCGCTGGCCTGGGCTGTTACCGTAGCGGTGTGCGTGTCGTTGGCATCCGAATCAGAAAACGCCAACTGGCCCGCCGTGGACAAACCGGCAGCGAAAGCGCTGTCCACCACAGCGCCGGAGGCGGTAAAGATCGAGCGAACGTAAATTTGAGACGTGAAGCTGTTTACACCAAGGTTTGTCGAGCTGGACTGGAAAGCCAAGGCCAGATGGTTCGGCGAGAGAGCGGGCATAACGCTGTTACCGTTAGCAAGAACTCCCGCCGCGTTGGACGACGCCGGAGTTACGGAGCCTGTCAGCAAATCCTTGACGAAGACCTGGCTCGCGCCGTTTGCGCCCGACATTAGATTGGTGGACGTGGATTGAAATGCAATTTTTGCGCTGTCCGGCGAAAAAGCGCCGAGTTGCGTGGAGTTGCCGTTGGCCGGCACGCCGTTGGCGTCCGCGGAAACCAGCGTGATTGCGCCTAATGCCAGATCCTTGACGTAAACCTCAGAGTTGAAACTAGGCACGTTCGGTACAAGATTGGTGGAAATGGAATTGAACGCGAGCTTCGAGCCGTCGGGAGAAAACATTGGATAAAGGCTGTCGTTGTTCGCCTCGTTGCCGTTGGCGTCCGCAGACTCTACGGTGATGGCGCCGGACTGCAGATTCTTGACATAAATTTGAGAATGCGTATTGGTTGCGCCGGCCGCGAGGTTGGAGGAAGTAGAAACGAACGCCACCTGCGTGCCGTCCGGCGAAAACACTGGAAACGAGCTAGCACCGTTGCCCGCTATACCGCTCGCATTCGCGGACACCAGGGTGACCGCAAGCGTCGCGAGATCCTTTACGAAGACTTGGTTACCGGCCGTGCCTCCGGGGATCAGGTTCGTAGAGGCAGAGTCGAACGCAACTTTCGTGCCGTCCGGCGAGAACGTGAAATCCATGCTGTTGCTATTGCCCTGGATTCCATTGGCATCTACCGACACGAGGGTGACTGCGCCCGCCGTCAAATCCTTGATGAAAATATGCTGGTGTCCATTGGCGCCCGGTGAGACGAGGTTGGTCGCGGCGGACTCGAACACCACTTTCGTGCCGTCCGGCGAGAACATAAGAATTTGGCTGGAATTGTTCGGATTAGTGCTGTCGTTGTTTCCTTCGACGCCGTTGGCGTCCGCGGAGACGACCGAGACTTGCCCGGTCGTTAGGTCCTTAAGGTACAGTTCGGAGAAGCCGCTGGTGGCCGCGGGAGAGATGTTCGTAGACCTGGACCAGAACAGAAGATGCGTGCCGTCGGGAGAAAAACCGCCCTGCATGCTGAAGCCGTTGGAGGGGACTCCGCTGGCACTGGAAGACGCAAGTACTGGAGCGTCCAAAGTCCACTGAGTGGAAGTACTAATGGCTGGCGGCTGACTGGAGTTGCTTTGCGCGAGGCCGAGTTCGCCGGCCAATGCGAGGCCCAGCAAGGCACAGATGGTAGAAACGACCTTTGCTTTACGGCCGGACGAATTGCCAAACACCCGCTCCCGAAGAACGGTAAGGCGCGATGCCATAAACGTACCCTCCCAATCCCGTTACAGCTGTACTGCCACGCTTGAGGAATAGTCGGGTCGGTGTCTGCGGTTGGCTATAGTACACGCGTACTGCAAGCATTTTTTGTCTTGGTACGTTGGTAGGGTTGCCCCAAAGTTTCCAAACTGTTCGCTGGAGCAGGCGAGGAGTTTCAGACAGCGGCGAGTTCTTTTAGCAGGGCTTTGCCTTTTCGGAACCACGGACGCTCGCGGCGCTGCATGTAGCGCGGGAGCGTGCGCTTTTTGGCGATGAGTTTCCGCGCCCATTCGCGCGCTTCTTCGCGGCGGTTGGCGGTTTTCAGAAAACTGGCGTAGTTGTAGAGCGTTTCGGGCGTGGTGGAGATTTGCGTCACTTCGGTGAACAGGGACTCCGCCCGGTGCAACTGTCCGGTACGCGAGTAAGCGTCGGCGAGCAATCCTGCAGCGCGGTAGTAGTCGAATTTGCGGTCGCCCGCTACGACGATCTCAAGGTCGGGAATCGCAGCGGGAAGATCGTTGAGCGCCAGGGAGCAAAGCGCGCGCGAATAGAAGGTGTAAATGGAATCGCTACGCGCGGAAATCGCGTGAGTGAAAGCTTCGCGGCCCTTGGCGTACTCGCGTTGATCCTTGTAGAGCTCGCCCAGTTCTTCGTAATTGGCGGCTGAAGGGTTGTCGAGGATGTCCGTTTCAACTCTTTGGATGCGCGACCGGCGGCCAAATCCTTGCATGATGTCGCGCAGAAGCCCCAGGTCGGGAATGACTTCGGCAATGATGTACACGGCAGCGCCAAGCCATCCGAAGAACAAGATGACGAAGAACCAGTAGCTCTCCGGCCGCCGGCGCAGGAAATGGAGTAGCGCGAAGGCCTGCACCAGCAGTCCCCATGAAAGATAAAAGTGACCCAAACCGTGCATGGACAGCCACCCTTGGGCAAACAGCATCGCTTGTCTGCGACGGATTGGTCAAATGGAAGTTGGGAGGTGGAGTTGCGCGGGCAACGGGCCCTGTCAATGAGAGGCTGCTATGATGTTGCAGAGTGAATCCCATTCAGACGTTAAGCCTTGCGCTCGGGGCAGGATTTTCCTCCGGGTTGAATCTCTACGCGACAGTGGCCACGCTGGGCCTGCTGCAGCGTTTTGGATTGTGCATCTGCCTGCATCGCTTCAGGTGCTTGCGCATCCGTGGGTGATTGGCATTGCCGCCGGGCTTTATCTCATCGAATTTTTTGCGGACAAGATTCCTTACGTCCACACGATCTGGGACTTTATTCACACGTTCATCCGGCCGCCGGCCGCGGCGCTGCTGGCCTATGCGGCGGCGGGAGGCGCTGGAGCGGAGTGGCGTTGGGGAGCGGCGCTCCTTGCGGGCGGCGTGGCGCTGACTTCGCATGGAACGAAAGCGAGCGCACGGGCTGCTGTCAATGCGAGCCCGGAACCGTTCAGCAATTGGACACTAAGTTTGGGGGAGGACGTGCTCGCGGTTTGGCTGTCTTGGCTGGCCAACGCGCATCCAGTTGCAACCACCATTGTGGTCGTTGCACTTTTGGCCGTTTGCGTGTTTTTGCTCTACCACTTATTCCGCTTCGCGCGGCGGTCAATCCGGAAGTTATTGGCTAGCTGAAACGCGGCTCATTTCAGATAGAGCGTGAGCCAGTCGAGGAACGTTTTGTACCAGAACTGCGAATTCTGGGGCTTGAGCACCCAGTGGCCTTCGTCGGGAAACACGACGAGCTTTGAGGGAACGCCCTGGCGCTGTAACGCACTGAAAAATTCGAGCGATTGCGTGTACGGAACGCGGTAATCGCGCTCGCCGCAGATGACGAGTGTGGGCGTTTTGAATTTGCCGAGTTCGCCCGCATAAGTGACGGGCGCCCACTTGTGATAGCTTTCCGGGTTCGACCACGGGGTGCCCTGCATGTCGTGCTCTTCGAACCAGAGTTCTTCCGTCGCGTACATGGAGACTTTGTCGTACACGCCGGCGTGGCTGATGATGGCTTTGAAGCGTCCATTGTGCGTGGCGATCCAGTCGGCCATGTAGCCCCCGTAGGAGCCGCCGGCAGCGGCCATTTTTGTACCGTCAATGAAGGAATATTTTTTGAGCGCGAAATCCAGGCCATCCATGACGTCCACGTAGGCTTTTCCGCCCCAGTCGTTGGTGATTTCGTCGGTGAATTTTTGGCCGTAACCCGTGGACCCGCGGCGATTGATCATGAGAGTGACGTAGCCCGCGCTGGAAAAGACTTCTGCGTTCCAGCGGTAACTCCAGGCGTTGGACCACATGGTCTGCGGGCCGCCGTGAAGCAGCACGAGAAGAGGGTATTTTTTCGCGGCATCAAATTTGGACGGGCGAATCAGCATGGCTTGGACCTTTGTGCCTTCGGCGCCGTCAAACCAAAACGTTTCGGGAGGATTCATTTCGAGAGAGGCGAGAATCGCATCGTTGTGGTGCGTGACTTGCCGGGCGCTGAACCCCTCGGTGGACGTAACAAAAATCTCCGCAGGCATCGTTAAGCTGGAACGCTCGAAGGCTACGATTTTCCCATCGCGGCTAAAGGAAATGGCGGAGTTGTTACCATCAGTGACAATCCTTGGCTGAGCGCCTGCTAGTGCGGCCATGTCGTAAATGGGCTCTTGCGTTTCATTCTCCGCCGTGAAATAAATCCTCTTGCTGTCGGCCGACCATGCAAGCTCGTCGGCGCTGCGGTCGAACTTTTCGGAAAGATTTTCACTCTTGCCGGTCTGGCGATCGTAAAGCATCACGCGCCAGCGGTCCGCTTCGTATTCGGGAGTGAGCTGCGCGTGATAGGCGATGTACTTCCCGTCCGGCGAATACACGGGCTCGCCGTCGAAGCCCGGCTGCGTGGTGATGCGCTTGATTTCGCCACCAGCGACCGGGACCGTAAACAAATCGCCATTGGTGCTGATGGCTTCCATTTTGTCGGTGACAGCGGTAAAACAAATTTCTTTGCTGTCGGGAGAGAAATTGATGTCGTTCGGGCCGCCGCGCTCATCGGGAGGAACGTCGTAGTTGGCGCCAGCGGTGAGGTCGCGAGGAGCAGCGCTGCCATCGGCGGGAACGACGAAGAGGTGGGCGCGCTTGCCTTCGTTCCAGTGGGTCCAGTGACGATAGAGAAGATGCTCGGCGACGTGGGCCTTCACTTTGTTCTTTTCCTTTTCGGCGTCACGCTTGCTGTTGCAGTCGTCGTCTTTGCAATTCGGATAGACGGAGGAAGTGAGAGCAATGGTCTTTCCATCGGGCGACCACTTCGCGATATCAGCGCCCGTTGACAATTTCGTTAGTCGCTGCGCTTCGCCGCCTTCGAGCGAAAGCAAATAAACCTGGGAGTCGCCGCTGCGCGAGGAGAGAAAGGCGATGGTTTTTCCATCGGGGGACCAGACCGGCGAGGTATCGTGACCGCTTTGGGTGAGCTGCTGCGGAGCGCCGCCAGTCGTGGAAACCATCCAGATGTTAGTGACGTTGCGATTCGCGTCCATGTCCGGCGTGGCCACGGTGTAGGCGACCCATTTCCCGTCGGGAGAGATTTGCGGTTCGGCGACGCGATGCATTTTGATCATGTCGTCGAAGGCGATGGGATGTTTCGCGGTTTCCTGGGCGGCGATTTCGAATCCGAATGCGAGAACCAACGCGCAAACCAAACCGCTTCGCAGAAAAATGCCTTTCATTTTTCTCTCTCCCCTGAAATTGCAAGCGTGAAAGTCTTGCAGAACTTCGGATGATGTCACGTTTCCGGCGCGAATCCAATAGTGCGATTGCGGGCCCAAAGCCAATTGGCGAAGGCGAGGGCGGCCGTGACGGCGATCACGAGGAATTCTCCGCGGTGCATGCGTGTTATGAGCACAGTCGTGAAAAGAAGCGCAAGGGCGGAGATAAGAACTCCAGCACGAAGGCGGAAGGCATTGGCGTTCGGATGTTTCTTGCGGAGGACGGGCAAGGCAGCGGCGACTGAGCCGTAGACGAAGAGGCGCGAGACGATAGACAGCATGGCGTTGCCTGGAAAATCTCCAGCAATGGAAAAGATCAAGAGCAGCGCAGCGAAGATCACAATAGAGACGTGCGGGGTTCGAAAGCGCGAATGAATCCTGGCGAAGATGGCAGGGAAGTCGCCGCGGTCACCCATGGCAAAGGTGACGCGGGGGGTGTGCAACATGTTGGCGCTGAGATAGCCGTAGGCGGAGATCAGCGTGCCGGCGGCAACGATGGGCACGGCCCAGTGCGGGAGGAAGCGCCGAGCGGAATCGACGACGGGAGCCACGGACGCGCCCGCGTTCGGGATAGTATGAATGACGAGGTATTGGACGGCGACGTAGAGGAGAGTGGTTGCGGCGATGGCGGAGAAGAGCGCGACGGGAATGTCTTTGCGGGTGTCGCGCGTCTCGCCCGAGGCGATGAGCGCCGCGTCGAATCCGGCGTAGGAATACATCATGAGGAGAACCGCTTCGAACCAAGCGGAGGTGGTGGGATGAATTGGGGCAAGATTTACGCGAATGTTCGGATGGAACGCCAACGCGGCAATGCCTGCGATAACGAAGAAGCCAAGCAAGCTGATCTTAGTGACCGTGAAGAGATTGCTGAGCTGATTGCCACCGGCGACGCCGCGATAGTTTACGGCAGCAAGAAAGCCAATGAGAACGATGAGAACCGCGGCGCGCGAAAAGGGCTTCGTGACGGCAGGGAAGAACTCGGCTAGATAAATGATGAAGAGGTTGGCCACCGCGGACGCAGCGGCGATGCGTGTCAGCCAGGTGAGCCAGCCGTTTTGAATAGCGAGAAAGCGGCCGAAAGCAACTCGCGTGTAGAGATATGGCCCGCCGGCATCCTGGAACTGGGAGGCCACTTCCGCCATGCACGCGGCGATGACGGCGATGACCGCGAATGCCACCAGGAAGCCGAAGGGGCTCCATGGGCCGAGGCGAGCGGCGATCAGCGCGGGAAGGCCGAAAATGCTGGCGCCCACCATGGTATTGACCATGAGCGCGGCAAGACTCCAGCGCCCGATGGTGCGAACGAGGCCGGTCTGAGGCTTCAATTCTTCTTCCAATAGGTCATCGTTTTCTCGGAGGGTCAGCTCTCTGTAGCGCCGTATTGGATCAGCAAATCAACTGCTTGAGTGTGCTTGTAGCGCTTCGCAACCGCCAATGGACTCCGCCCGTTGTTACTTTTGGCATTTGGGTTTGCGCCATGCTCCAAAAGAGTCTCGTAAGTTCGGCCGCAGGAGGGAATATTCCTCTCTCAACAAATTCACGTGTTCCGTTATTGCCTTCGGCGTCAATTGCGAGAAGCAGTGGAGTCCAGCCGCTGGCGTCTTTTTGATTGGGATCGGCACCTCTATCGAGGAGCCACTTGGCCGATTCCACTAGCATGTTTTCAACCATGAAGTGGAGAGCCGTCCAGCCGTTCGAGTCATAGCCACAGTTGATCTCAGCCCCATTTGCAAGGAGCGTTTCGGCTGAGTTGAAGTCGCAGTCCAAAAGTGCTTGGACAAACTCGTTCGGACCAACCATCTTGCACCCTCGGAGATTCGCCGCACATTGTATCCCGATGACTAGGCAAGTGAGTCTGCTACAATCTTTGGCCGGACTTCTGATGCCGACAAGCGGACTTTTTTCCCGAAACTTAAAAAAGACGTTTCCCATCGCGGTGCGCGGGGAAGGCTGCTGGATTGTGGATGGAAACGGACGCCGTTTTCTGGACGCGGCGGGCCAAGCTGCAGTGGTGAGCATCGGCCACGGCGTTGCGGAAATTGGGCAGGCGATGGCGGAGCAATCCGCGCAAATCGCCTTCGCGCACACTTCGCAATTCCATACCGAGCCAGCGGAAAAGCTAGCGGCGAGACTGCTCGCGCTGGCTCCTCCGGATTTTCGCAATGGCGGGCGCGTTTACTTCACGTCGGGCGGTTCGGAAGCGACGGAAACGGCCATCAAACTGGTGCGGCAGTATCACGTGGAAACGGGTCAGCCGGAGCGCTATCGCATCATTTCGCGGCGGCAGAGCTATCACGGGAGCACGCTCGGCGCGATGAGCGTGAGCGGCAACGTGGCGCGGCGCGCGCCGTACGCGCCGCTGATTCCCGAGTGGGGACACATTGCTCCGTGTTTTTGCTACCACTGCCCGTTCAACAAGACTTTTCCGGAGTGCGAGCTGGCGTGCGCGGAAGACCTGGAAACTTTTGTGCGCGAGCATCAGACGGAAACGGCGGCTGGGTTTATTTTCGAGCCAGTGGTTGGAGCAACGCTCGGCGCAGCGGTTCCGCCGGAAGGGTACGTGGCGCACATCGCGGCAACGTGCCGCCGGAATGGCATCTTGCTGATCGCGGACGAAGTCATGACCGGGATGGGCCGGACCGGAAAACCGTTCGCGACGCAACACTGGGGAGTCGAGCCGGACATTATTCTGATCGGAAAGGGAGTGGCCAGCGGATATGCGCCACTTGGGGCGGTTCTCGCTTCGGCACGCGTCGTGGACGCTATTGGAGGGGGATCCGGCGCGTTCATGCACGGGTTTACGTATCAGGCGCACCCGATTTGCACGGCGGCGGGAAATGCGGTTCTCGACTATTTGGAAGCGCACAAGCTTTTTGAACGAGTGAACACGGCGGGAAAGAATTTGAGTGAGGCGCTTTCTCGATTGGAAAAGCATCCGCACGTTGGAGACATTCGAGGGATGGGGCTGCTGGTCGGAGTGGAATTTGTGAAAGACAAAGCAACGCGCGAGCCTTTTGCGAAATCTGAAAACATCGCGGAGAAAATTCGACAGGCAGCAATGGCGGAAGGCGTGCTGACGTATCCGACGCAAGGCTGCGTGGATGGACACCGCGGCGACCATATCCTGCTTGCGCCGCCATTCACCATCTCCGACGAAGAATGCGCGCTGGTGGGGGATGCGCTGGCCTCGGCGCTTGCGAAAGTGTTCCCGTCTTGATTCCCTTGCACGTTCGCGGGATTGTAGAGAGCCAACCACCAATGCGAAAGGTTTCATTGGCTGCGCCGGTTGGCCTTGTTGCGATCCTTCTTCTTTCCTCGGCGCTTGTCGCGCACCTCCAAGAAACTTCCATCTTAGCTGCAACGCCGATTCTGGGGTTTACTGCGGCACATGCTGCTGCGGAGCATAAGGTCGAGGCGGAATTTCGGGCGATTCCTTCGCCGGAAAGAGCACGGGAGTGGCACCGGAAGTTTACGGCGGAACCTCATCCTGCAGCTTCGGAGCGAAACAATCAACTGGCGGATTTCGTTGCGCACGAGTGGCGGAAGCAGGGTTGGGAAGACGTAACGCTGCGAAAGTACGACGTTTTGCATTCGCGGCCGCGGAGCGTTTCGCTGGAGATGACCGCGCCGGTGCATTACACAGCGTCGCTGCGCGAAGATGCGTACGATCTCGATCCGGATACGAAGAATCCCGCTGTTTCCGGAGCTTACTTTGGGTATTCGGCTTCGGGGGACGTCACCGCGGAAGTGGTGTACGCGCACAGCGGGAATCCGGAAGATTACGATTTGCTGCGGAAACGCGGCATCAGCGTCAGAGGGAAAATTGTGCTGGTGCGCTATTCGAATCCGTATAGCTATCGCGGATTCAAAGCGCTGACGGCAGAGCGCGAGGCCGCGGCGGCCCTGCTGATTTACTCGGACCCCGCGGAGGACGGCTACGCGCGCGGCAAAGTTTCCCCTGACGGGCCGTGGGGGCCGGAGAGCCACATACAGCGCGGCGCGATTACTTACGACTACATTGTTCCGGGCGATCCCACGACGCCGGGATGGGCTTCGGTGGCGGGCGCGAAACACATCGCGCCGGAGGAAGCGCGATCGCTGCCGAAAATTCCGGCGCTTCCTTTATCGTGGCACGATGCGAAACCGTTGCTCGAAAACATGAACGGCGCCGAGGCGCCAAAGGATTGGCAAGGCGCGTTGCCGATCAAGTACCGGCTGACCGGTGCCGTGACAGCCCACGTGAAAGTAGACATGGACACGAGCCTGCAGCCCTACACCGTGGTGGAAGCGCGCGTTCGCGGGAGCGAACTGCCGGACGAGTGGGTACTCATGGGAAATCACCGCGACGCGTGGGTTTTTGGAGGCGTCGATCCTTCGAGCGGCACGGCTTCGATGATGGAGTTGACGCGGGCGCTTGGCGAAATGAAAGAGCGCGGGATTCGTCCGCGACGCACGCTTGTCGTTTGCAGTTGGGATGGAGAAGAGTATGCGCTGACGGGATCGACCGAATGGGGCGAACAGTTCGCGGACGACCTGAAGAAAAAGCTGGTGGCGTATTTGAATGTGGATGAGTCTGTGGCGGGCGCGGCGACGACAGCAGGACCAGAAGGGCTGAGCTTTTCGCCTGCAGCGGTCGCTTCGCTGACGCCTATGCTGGTGGAAGCTTCAAAAGGCGTGCGCGCGCCGTCGGGAAAATCGCTTTACGAAGCCTGGCGAACGACGAGCAAGCGCGATGATAAGGCCAGTGCTCCGCCACTTGACAGCGCGCTGGTGGAAACGCGCATTGGAAGCGGTTCAGACCATACCGTGTTTCTCAACCATTTGGGACGGCCGGTGATGAACCTGGGCTTCAGCGGCGATTATGGCGTGTATCACTCGATTTACGACGACCACTACTGGATGGAGAATATTGGCGATCCGGCGTTTGAGTATCACGTGGCGCTAACGCGAATCTGGGGATTGGTTGCGCTGCGGCTGGCCAACGCGGACGTGTTGCCGTATGACTTTGGGTTTAACGCCATTGCGCTGGACCATTTTCTGACGGAGCTGGAAATAAAGGACAAGGTTGATCCTCATAAGCTGAAATTGAAGAAACTTCACGAGCGCATAACGGACTTCGAGAAAGCAGGAGACGAACTGCGAGAGGCAGTGCAGCGCGGTCTTGCTTCCGGCGGAAGTTCTGCGGAAAAGGAGGAGCGGCTGAATCAGCAGCTTTTGCAAGTGGAGTCGAACTGGCTCGATCCTGCAGGAATTCCCGGAAGGCCGTGGTTCCAGCATTTGCTTTATGCAGCGCGTTATACCTACGCACATCTGGAGTTTCCCGGGTTGACCGAAGCGGTGGAAAAGGGAGATTGGAAGCTGGCGTCGGAGCAAGAGGAACTGATCGAGCGGGCGCTCGCGAAAAATATTGAATTGTTGCGCAAAGCAAAGGCTTCATGGGAGAAAGATTATTAATGATTCGTTTTCGCATTCTTTGTGGACTCGCTGTGATTTGTTTGACTTTTGCGGGCTCTGCGGCGTTCGCGCAGCAGGAAGCACATTCAAAGCCACGGGCGCGCGATCTCGGAGTTCCTTTCGACGGGACGCCCGGTCCGCTGAATGCGATTACAGATGTTGCCGGAGTTACCGTGGGACACACGACGCTGATTTCCGGCGAAGGCAAGCTGCAGGTCGGAAATGGTCCGGTGCGAACGGGCGTGACAGCGGTTCTGCCGCGCGGAAAAGATTCCATGAACAACCCCGTGTTTGCCGGGTGGTTTTCAGAAAATGGCAATGGAGAAATGACCGGCACGACGTGGGTGGAAGAGTCGGGCTTTCTGGAAGGGCCGGTGATGATCACGAACACTCATAGCGTGGGCGTGGTGCGAGACGCGGTAATTCAGTGGCGCGTGCAGCACGGGCAGCCCGATCCGACGGGTTATTGGTGGTCGCTGCCCGTGGTGGCGGAGACCTGGGATGGCTGGCTGAACGACATTAACGGCTTTCACGTAAAGCCCGCAGACGCACTGCACGCGATTGATTCCGCGCACGGTGGCGCTGTGGAAGAAGGCAACGCGGGCGGCGGTACCGGAATGATTTGCAATGGGTTCAAAGGGGGCATCGGTACGTCGTCAAGAAAGCTGGATGAGAAGTCGGGCGGCTACAGGGTGGGTGTGCTGGTGCAGTGCAATTACGGCATGCGGAAGAATCTGCGGATTGCGGGCGTGCCCGTTGGGCGGGAGATTCCAGAGGATGCGGCGTACGCAAATACAGCGTTTGCGCAGGAGGACCGCGGCTCGATCATTGTGGTGGTGGCGACCGACGCTCCGCTGCTCGCACATCAATTGAAGAGGATCGCGCGGCGCGTCACGCTGGGGTTGGGAAGGCTGGGGAGTGTGTCGGGAAATGGTTCCGGAGATATTTTTATCGCGTTTTCGACGGCAAACTCCGGCGCGGCGAAGCCTGATGGGCTGGCGCAGTTGACGATGTTGCCCAACGATCAGATGAATCCTTTGTTTGAGGCTACGGTGGAAGCTACGGAAGAAGCCGTCGTCAATGCGATGGTCGCGGCGGAAACGATGACTGGAATCGAGAATCACAAGGTGATCGGTCTGCCCCACGACAAGCTTCGCGCGGTGCTGAAGAAGTACAACCGCCTACTGCAATAGCGAACTCGTCTACGTTCTATTCAAGTTTCCTCTCTCCGGTTTCGTAAGCGGCTTTCAATTCCTCGATTCTGTGTTCAGTCGTCATAGCCATGCACTGCCCCAGACCATCGAGCTCATGCTACCACCTTCAAACTCAGGGGGACGGCGGTTTTGCGCGCGGGATTGAAGAAGGGGAGAGGAACGACCTTCGCGGAAACGGTGTGGCGCACAGCCTCGACCGTCATTTCAATGCTGAGGGATGTGCCTGATTTGGAGCTTTCGCGGCTGACGGAAGCAAGCGCGATCATTTTTTTCAAAGTGGGAGACCACGTGGTTGAAGTCGCCCTGCCAACCTGGCGGCCGCCGCGATAGACGGGCACGGCGACGCGCGATGCCATGCCGGGAACCTGCGGCGCCATTTTCAGTTTGTCGTAAAGCGCTTCAACTTCGTTCCAAATGATTTCCAGGCCAACCAGTGCGCGCTCCGCGCCTTTCTTTGCTTCCTGCGCCAGCGCGTCGCGCCCAACGAAATTCTCTTTCTTCAAATCCACCAGCTTGCCGAGGCCAATTTCAAAGGGGGAATATTTTTGCGAGTCGATCAGCGCCTTTTTGCTGGAGATGTAGTCGACTTCAATCAGGATGAGCCCCGCCTCAATGCGCGCGATGTCCAGAGCAATCATACCCGCGGGATGAATGTCGAAGGCTTTGCCCTTGGCGATGAGCGCGTCCCAGACTTTGATGGCGTCAATCCAGGGCATCCAGATTTCAAAGCCGAGATCGCCGGTGTAGCCGGTGCGGGAAATGTCCACGGGAATGCCCGCGATTTTTCCGTGCGTAACGCGAAAATATTTCAAATTGTCGATAGGGGCGTCGGTCACTTCGCGCAAAACTCGGCCTGACATGGGACCTTGGAGCGCGAGCGCGGCCGTTTGCTCTGAAATGTCTTCGATGTCGACGTCGAGCGCCAGGGCGTTTTGCTTGAACCACCGCAGGCTGGGATCCGCGGCGGTCCAGCGGTATTCGTTTTCGCCAAGGCGCGTGATGGTGCCGTCGTCAATGACTTTGCCCTCCGGATCGCACCAGCAGCAGTAGATAACCTGGTCGACGGCGATTTTGTTGATGTCGCGGCAGATGACGCGGTTGACGAACTTCGTAGCGTCGCGGCCGGTGACGCGGTATTTGAAGAGCGGGGAGATATCGATGAGCGCGGCGGAATTGCGAATGGCGTTGTACTCGTGCTCGTGGTGCATCTCGTAGACGCTGACGGTGTAATAGCCCGACCATTCGCGATAGCTCAGGCTCTCGCACAGCGCCAAAGTGCGCTCATGAAAGGCAGTTCCGACCGGCACGATTCCTCCATGGGCAACGCCGCATAGATAGCGGTGAAAACGCGGAAACGGAATTATAGGTGTGAATTCGGAGCGGCCGCAAGACGCGGCGAAACCTAGAGGACGTCTAAAGCAACCGAAAAAGGGATTTTGGATTCAATCGGACAAAATTAATCTGTATTGAGCGAAAGGGAAGCAAGGCTCACGAAGTTCTTACTGAGGGAGGTTCTGCACATACTCGCCCGCTATGATTTTGGCTTGAGCGTCAAAAATGCGGTAGTTCGTGAACAATCCGCGGCACCAATACACCTTTTTGCCATTCCTAATCTGCGTGAAGATAGTGCGCGGAATGAGCCAAGCAGGCTCACCATCTCGCCGAAGCCAACCGTAAGTCACAACAGATTCGTAGGCATTCCACTCGCCGGAGAGCTCGAGGTGCTCGGACGCACGGAGGATGTTGAAGCTTTCGTCGGTCCAGACCTCGCCATAGCAGGGGGCGTCGACCACCCTGCTCCGGTAGAAAGGAAGTTTCTCTCGGACAGATTTGAAGACGCAGACGCCGTCCTCGGATTTAGCAAGAAATTGAAAGACTTTTATCCGATTTCCGTTGACCACGGCGCCGGGGGCCTGACGAATCTTGACTTCGCGCGCATTTCCAAGCATTTGCGGAAGCTCCGACCACTCGCCACCCGGGACTACGACGGTATTCACGGGAGGGAAAGGCACATTCTGCAACTCTTTTTTGCCGTCGGGATACTCGCGGAATCGCTGGAAACCTTCCAGGATCTTAACTTCGTACTCTGCGAAAGCAGCGGGCGCCTTCTCTCCCGACCCCCAAGCAAAGCTTTGCACCGCAACCAGGTTGCGCATCCTATCGGCTTGGCGTTGGGCATTTTCCCGCAGCCTCTCGACATCGGCAGGTTCGTCACGCCGGTTCTGTGGCAAGCCGACGGCAGGCATAAGCACGAACTTCGGATAAAGATCGGCTGAGGCAGGAGAGATGGTTTCTTTGTTAGCAGAAGGAAAAAGGCTTTGTGCCAGCCAAGGTTCGACTTTACTCACGAAATTAGCCAAAGACTCGATCGGGACCGCCATTGCCACGGGTTCTCCTTCCCGGGCCACACCGCTCAAGATTCCTACGATTTGCTCGGACTTGCTGTCAACGACAAGCCCACCACTCGAACCAGGACGAATGGACTTGCCGTTCGAAGGGCTGTAATCAAAAGCCAGGAGGCCGCCCGTCGTTTCGCCCTTAAACGCCCCACGAAACTTCAGGAGGCTGCGGATGGGATTGATGGATCCCCTGGGATAAGCATAGATGTCCACTTCCTGCCCAAGTTGAAGGTCATTGAGGCTGAAGGGAATGCCGTGATAATGAGGCAAAGGGTAGCGCAGCTCATAGATGGCAATGTCCCGGCCATGATTGTATTTCAGGGGATTGGCCGAGGAGCCGCCGTTGATTGTGGCTCCATCATCGTCGGGCCCGGTAGCCAAGTAGCGGTGAATAACCTTGTCGCCCTTGATCTTGCGGAGCTGCGCCATCATGGCGACGTGGTAGTTGGTTCCTACAAAGCGGCAGTCCTCACTTATGCAGAAGCCAGTGGCGAACTTAAACTCTGCACCGGCAACCTGCAGTTTCAATTGAGCGATGGGAAGGACGGTCTTGCTCAAGTCTTGCGCGAAAACCGCGGAATTGAGTGACGCCATCTGGGCGAGAAAAAGCGACGAACACAAGATCGGTAGAGAGAGAACTTTTTGCAGAGACATCGGACGACACCCCGTTCAACTACGCTCGGCGCCTGATGTTTTGCAGGTACCTGCCCAACGCCCTTGAAACTGATTTCAAATGACTTAGCGACGTTCCAACGATGGAAGCGGACCAAAATGGAACTCGCACGCTTTCATTATGGGAAGCTGTGCTCGCCGTCGCGAGGCACCCTTTCCAGTCCAAACCGAAATGAGCTATTGCGCTGGTCCTGTCCCTGCCCTTGTGCCTCATTCGGGGTGTCAGTAGAATGTTGAGTCTTTGCTTCCCGCATTTTTCTTATCGAGTCATACCGGAGCCAATCTGCATGGGGCAGCGCTACGACGCCATCGTCATCGGCGGCGGCCATAATGGGCTAGTTAACGCGGCATACCTTGCCAAAGCAGGGAAAAAAGTCGTCGTTCTGGAACGCCGTCACGTGCTGGGCGGGGCGGCGGTAACCGAGGAGATTTTCCCGGGCTTCTTTTTTTCTGAATGTTCTTACGTGGTTTCGTTGCTGCGGCCGGAGATTATCCGGGAGCTGGATCTGCCCCGGCACGGACTGGAAATTCTGCCCCTGGACGGCACGTTCACGCCGATGCCAAGCGGAGATTATCTTTGGCGCGTGAATGATCATGCGAAGACCATCCGGGAGATTCGACGGCACTCGCGGGTGGATGCCGAAGCGTACGAAGAATTTTCAAAGATGATGGTGCCGATGTGCAGGTTCGTGAAGCCTATCCTCTCGATGATTCCTCCCGACCCAACGACGCTGAATCCGCGCGACCTGAAGCAGCTTCATTTTTTGCTGCAGCGCTTCCGGGAACTTTCTTCCGACGAGCGCTACACGCTGGTGCAGCTCATGACCATGAGCGCGGCGGATTTTCTCGATCAATGGTTCGAGACCGATGTGTTGAAAGCCACCATGTCGGCGTCGGGAATCATCGGCACGTTTCTGGGAATTCGCTCGCCGGGAACCGCCTACGTTCTGTTGCACCACTACATGGGCGAAATTGACGGTGCGTTTCGCTCCTGGGGCTTCAGCCGGGGCGGCACTGGCGCCATTTCCAACGCCATCGCCTCAGCCGCGCGCGAACTGGGCGTGGAAATTCGCACGAAGGCGCCGGTTGCGAAGATTTTGACGAAGAACGGCCGCGCCTGCGGCGTAGCGCTGCAGTCCGGTGACGAGATTTCTGCGGATGTCGTTTCGTCAAGCGTCGACCCGCATCTCACGTTTGAAAAATTTCTGGAGCCCGGCGAATTGCCGGCTGATTTTTTGGAAAGCGTGCGGCACTACAAATTCCGCGGCTCTTCCGGCAAGGTGAATCTCGCGCTTAACGCGCTTCCGAATTTCAAGTGCTTGCCTGGCTCGGGCGCTCATCTTCGCGGAGCGATTTCCATCTCCCCCGGCATGGACTACATGGAGCGCGCGTACGACGACGCCAAGTACGGGCACTATTCGCGCCGCCCTTACATCGATATGGTGATTCCGAGCTTGACGGATCCAAGTGTGGCTCCTCCGGGAAAACATGTTCTTTCCTGTTTTGTTCAGTACGCGCCGTACAAACTCGCTGCTGGTACCTGGGACGAACAGCGCGAGGCCTTTGGCAACAACGTCATCGGCACGATTGCCGAGTACGCGCCGAACATCAAGGACATCATCATCGGCAAACAGGTGCTGACGCCGCTCGACCTGGAGCGCGAGTTCGGTCTTACGCAGGGAAATATCTTTCAGGGTGAACTCTCGCTCGAACAGCTCTTCTTCCTGCGTCCGGTTGCGGGATGGGCGTATTACCGCACACCAATCGATAACCTCTACATGTGCGGATCGGCTACGCATCCGGGCGGCGGCATCATGGGCGCGAACGGCCGCCTGGCAAGCCAGGTCATCCTGAAGAACTGGAAGCTTGGCGTGTTTCGTTCGAAGGCGGCGAACTGATATGCCGCTCGGACAGCGGGTAGTTCTGATAGGCGGCGGCCACAATACGCTGGTCGCCGCATTCTATCTGGCCAAAGGCGGGTTCAAGCCCCTGGTCCTCGAGCGCCGCGAAATGGTTGGCGGCGGCGCCATTACAGAGGAGTTTTATCCCGGCTTTCGCGCTTCTACGCTGGCGCACACGGTAGGGCCGTTGCGCGGAGATATCGTGCGCGACATGCAACTGCATCGGTTTAGCTGCGAGATTTTTTCTCCCGACCCGCGCGTTTTCGCTCCCACACCCGAGGGTAAAGCGATGTTTTTCTATAACGACACAGCTAAGACAGCGGAGGATATCGCTCATTTTTCGAAAAAGGACGCCGCGAAATACACGGAATTTGCAGAATCGCTCGAATCCTTTTCTGAAGTTCTGGCGCAAATCGTTTCGATGACACCTCCGGCCATCGACAGGCCGAGTCCGGAAGACTTCTGGAATCTTTTCAAGACCGGACGCGGGGTCCGGCAGCTTGGCAAGGAAGGCATCTTCAATCTGTTCCGCTGGGCGCCCATGGCGGTTGCGGATTTTGTTGCGGAGTTTTTTGAGACGGAGTTGTTGCGCGCGGTGATCGCGGCACGAGGAATCTTCGGGAATGCCCTGGGCCCATGGTCCGCTGGATCGACCGCAGTGCTGCTGCTTCGCGCCGCTGCGGATGCTCATCCCGTTGGCCCGGCCGGTTTTCCGCGTGGCGGCCTCGGCTCGTTCACGCGGGCGCTCGCGGAAGCCGCCAAGGAGGCAGGCGCGGAAATCCGCACGGATGCGGAAGTCGAGCGGATTCGCTTCAAGGATGGCGCGGTCGCGGGCGTGGTGCTTAAGGACGGAGAAGAAATTGCCGGCGAAGCGGTTGTTTCCGGCGTCGATCCAAAGCGCACCTTCTTTAGTCTCATCGACCCCTCGCAGCTTGATCCTGTGTTCGCGAATCGCATTAAGAATTTCCGTGCAAAGGGCAATGTCGCGAAAGTGAATCTTGCGCTCGGCGGCCTGCCTGGTTTTACCGCGCTTGAGGCGAATGAGCGGGCGCTCCGAGCGCTCTCCGGAAGAATTCATATCGGGCCGGATATTGATTATCTGGAGCGTGCCTTTGACGACTCCAAATATGGCGAGTTGTCGCGCGCGCCGTATCTCGACGTCACGATTCCGACGATTCTGGATCCGGCCCTTGCGCCCGATGGAAAGCATGTTCTCTCTGCCTACGTGCAGTTTGCTCCGTACAAGCTGAAGGAAGGCAATTGGGCTTCGCACCGGCGAGAACTGGGCCTCAGGGTCATCAACACGCTTGCCCCTTACGCACCGGATCTTTCCAGTTTGGTGGAAGGGATGCAAGTCATCACGCCTGAGGATTTGGAAACTTGCTACGGCTTCACAGGCGGCCACATTTTTCATGGAGAACTTGCGTTAGATCAGCTCTTCACGATGCGGCCGGTGCTCGACTGGGCCCGCTACAAGACGCCAATTCGCGGACTCTTCCTCAGCGGCTCCGGCACGCATCCCGGCAATGGCTTAACGGGCGCAAGCGGCGCCAACGCGGCGCGCGAAATCATCCGCGAACTGCGATGACCTCCATCGATCGAGAAATATATTGGTCACTGGATTTGTCTATTAGCGGAAAGAAAAAGCACAAAGGCTGGTTCGTGTTTATCTAGAGGAACTCGCACTCTCCAGCCGTTTCTCGACTGAAAAATCGAATGCGGTGATGCGCTAGGGTTTGTGGCCGCGGGCGCCGGATTGCCATGCCTCCCAATAGCCGAGCGCCTTCATTTGCTGATCGAGGCCGGTTTCTTTCATCTGCGTTTCAATTTCGGAGCGTGTGAGGCGCTTGCCGAGCGGCTCTGTTCGGTCGGCGATGCCCCAGGCAGTGAGTGCGGCGAGCACGGTGTGCAGCTTGAGTTCGCGCATGTCGACTTTGTCGAGCGTGTCCGAAGCCGCGTGATAGTTCGGCAGGTAATTAGCTTCTTCCTGATTGGCCACCAGCGTGGGCACGCCTTCGAGCAAAAAATCGAAATTGTCCGTCCCGAAAGAAGCGTCATAGGTGTGGTTGTGCGAGCCCCACGAATCGAGAGGCTTGAGCACTTCGCGCACACCTGCCTCGATGTCGCGGCGGCCGCCGAGGGAATAGCCCGTCACACGCCCGATGCCCGCATCAAACGTGATCATCGCGCGGACTTTGTCGAGTTCCGCGCGGTGTGACTTCACGTATTCATACGAACCGATGGTCCCTTGCTCTTCACCGCTGAAGAGGATGAACCGAATGGTGCGTCGCGGCAGCAGCCCCGTGGCTTTGATGGCGCGCGCGGCTTCGATGATCAGCGCCGCGTTGCAGCCGTTGTCGAGCGCGCCGGTTCCGAGATCCCAGGAATCGAGATGCGCGCCAAGAATCACAACTTCGTCAGGCCTCTCATAACCGCGAATTTCACCCACGACATTTTCCTGCTCGGCAGGCCCGCCAATTTTATTAGGCATGTCCAAATGCACGCGAACTTTCCCGGGATAGGCGGAAACGGTTCGCGCCAGTCGCATGGCGTCTTCCCGGGCAAGGATGGCTTGCGGCACCTTGTCAATTTCACCGTTCAATGAATTCGTGTGCCGATAGAGCAGCAGGCGGTCTCTTGCTCCCATCCATAAAATTGCCGCCGCCTCCTTTTTTACGGCATGGTCGATGATCGCTGGCGGCCGCAGATATTCATTGAAGAGATCGCCCCAGGCTGAGCCGATTTCGGTGTGGACGAGCAGGATTGCGCCTTTCAGTGGCGCAGACACTTTGGAAAAATCATCTTCGGTGCCGTAGCCCACGTCGATAGCGCTGGCGTCGATTCCACCTGTTGGCGTTGCCGGGGACCAACCCGTGGATTTCAGGCGAATCGGAAATTTCACTGGGCCGAGCAGTTCGAGTCGTGTGTCGCCTTCGCTCCATGTGGTCGGCAAAGTGTACTTCTCTGTGTGAACGTCAACGTTGGAGGCGCGGAAGGCGGCGATGCCCCACTCGACTGCCTTGGCCATTTCCGGTGTGCCGGTTACTCGGCCACCGATTTCGTCAGTCAGGCGGCGCAGATTTTCTTCCATTGGCGAAGGTCCCATGACGATGGGCAGCAACTTAGCAGCGACTTGCGCGCAACTCCATGTATCGGTCGTGGAACAGCCCGCCGCGGCGGGATTCTGCCCAGGGGCGAGGGGGTTCTTGACCGGGGGCAGTTGCGAGAAACTATAAGAAGCAAGCAAAGAAAGAAGTAATGAAGCAACGAGGCAGACCTTTAGCCGCATGAAATCTCGCTTCGCCAAGAGATTGCCCATTCGGCGCGGGGAGTCCGCGCGAAAGGACAGCAGAATTATATAGAAGCCTCGGGGAGAAAAGGCCTTTTAGCGAAGCGCGCGACGGAGGCGAGGATTCGCGAGGCAGTCCGCAACGCGGGCGACCTGAACCATTTCGGCGACGTCGTGAACGCGAACAATGTGCGCGCCGTTGAGGATGGAAGCCGTAACCGTGGCGGCGGTGCCCCAGATACGCTCCTCGGGGAGAGCGGGTTTCCCATCGCGGGCAAGCGTTGCGCCCAGAAAGCCCTTGCGGGAAGTGCCGACAAGCAGCGGACAGCCAAGCTTCGCGACCTGCGGAAGCTTTTCGAGTAATTCGTAATTTTGCGCAAAGTTTTTGCCGAAGCCGATGCCCGGATCAAGAATGATTTGCGATTTTGCGACACCGGTTTTGCGCGCAACGGAAATGGATTTGCGCACGCCTTGCGTCACCTCCCGCAGAACGTCGCGCGCGAAACCAGCCTTTTGCATGGTGCGCGGCTCGCCGCGCATGTGCATCAGGATGAGCGGGACCCGCTTTCGAGCTGCGATCTCGGCGATGCGCGGATCATTCTTCAGGCCAGAAACGTCATTGACGATTTCCGCGCCCGCACGCAAGGCAAATTCGGCGACCGCAGCTCTGCGAGTGTCCACCGAAATGGGGATCTTGAGGCGCCCGCGCAAGCCTTCGAGAACGGGGAGAATCCGATTGATCTCCTCGGAAGCTTGCACTTCCTGCGATCCGGGACGCGTGGATTCGCCACCCACGTCCAGGAGATCGGCGCCAGCGGATTCCATGGCGATTGCATGTTCGATTGCGCGCGCAGGATCCAGAAATTGGCCGCCATCGGAAAAGCTGTCTGGCGTAACGTTCAGCACGCCCATGACGAGTGTGCGCTCGCCGAGCACCAGCGTGCGCGAAGGAAGTTTCAAGCGAAAAGTCTTTCGGACCAGGGCCATAGGCGCAACAGGAGTTTAGCGCAGTCGCCCTGCTTGTCGCTCAAAACGAAAGGCGCTCGGAGAACATCCATCGGTGATCGTAGGTGTGAAATCTCGTAACGGCAACTTGCAAGCCCGCGGCAGTAGAAAAGCGAAACCCCTTGCGAAGGCGCACTCGCCCAAAGCCAAGTCCCGGAGTCAGGAAAACCTGCTGCTCCCCAGCGTGTGGTCCCGTTTTGTAAAACGTGGAGTTCACTTCCACCTCGGGCCAAAGTTTCCACGCGGTTCGATATTGGAAAGCCGTATTCCACAGGAGTTGCCGGCCCAGTTTTGCCGTGCTTCCTGCCGGGAGATTGAGCCCAAGTGTGGACTGTACATCAAATCTTCCCCACCCTTTGCCTGCTGCGAGCGTCGGTGTCACCACGGCGTCGCCTGCACCGTAGCGGTGTGATCCTGTGGGCGCCGTCGCTGCGAGTATAAACGTCAGCATATAGTTGCCTTCGCTGCGTTCCGCCGAGGCAATGCGGAATTTCATCTGCAAGGGAAGGTCGCCAAATCCAGCAGGCGCGCCGCTGGGAGACACGAGCGTATAGGTTGGGACGCCCAGCAAGATTTGCGCTCGCGTACTGGTGATGAACTCCAGCCCTTTGTTGCCTCCAAACTGATAGGTTCTATTCCCGAGCGTTGAAGGCTGATCCCAGATGTCGTAACGAAATTCCTGCTTGAGCCGCCCGGAGGTGGTAGCCAAAGGCGAAAGCCAATCCGGTTGGTTGGCCTGCGTTTCCGCGGCCATGCGAAGCCAGGAGCGAAGGAAACCACTCTTTTTCCTTCCTTCGGTTTCACCGAAGTCTTGTGTTGCGGCCTCTGGAAAAAGAGCGCCGCCATTCTCACTTGCTTTTTCTGCTGACAGAGTGCAATTAGATTCCTGTTTCCCCCCCCAGAGGTCATCTGGCCGCGCAGCCGCCGGCAAAACGGGAAGTAGTAAGGTGCCGCCTAGAGCCAGTATTTTCAGCGCCAGTTTCACGTGATTCTCCTAAATTTGTACTCTCCAAAAACACAAACGGCCACTGCCAGATACGAATCTGACGGTGGCCGCCTAGAAAGCTTAGAAACTATGCTCTATGCCATCAGCCTCCACACGCCGACTCGCAGGGATGACAGCAACACAGAGAGTTGCAGACCAGTTGCGAGTAGAATCGGCGCATGTGGCTCAAAACAATCCTTTGAATCGAAAACCGACTCAGATTAGAAGGAAACCGCGAAGAGGTCAAATCCATAATGTGAATTTTATGAAACGAAAAAACGAACAGGGCCTTTTGCCAGTTAATCGAGGTCGAAATCCCGAATCGGCTTTCCGGCGGGGGCATCCTTGGCCTTTTTCATGGCTTCTTCGAACTTCTTGGCCAGGATGTCTTCCTTGTGCGTTTCCTGGAAGAAAGAATCGGCGAACTTGTCCTCGCGTTGCCGCTTTTGCTCTTCGAGGATGTCCGATGCTTTGGTCAAGTCTACGTCCGGCCCAGGCCTTACGTGCGCTTCGTGAGAAAGCACTGCGCCAAAAGCCGGGTCAATTACCAGCTTGGCCTTGCAGCAAGGGCAAATAACGTGAAGGTTTTCGCCAGAACGGGTTCCCATGAAGGCATTCTACACCGCTTCACGTAGAGTGCGCACGTGTGCAGCTAAAGTCCGTCGAGGCAGCGATGGACGGTGCCGTTAGACTCAGGTCACACGCCTTTTGACAAATTCGTTGGCCGCAGTGATTCTAAGAGAAATCACAATTCATTTAGAGGTGTACCGATGTTCATTTCGCCCCCTCGAAATACGTTTCGATACACGTTTTCCTGGTTAATCGTAGCAGCCCTTTTCTTGGTTCCCCTGCTGATGTGGGCGGCCTACGATTACTCCCAGACCCGCCAAGTGGGGCCGGGATTGGCGTTCTTCACCGTCATCTCAGGAATCTTTGTTGCATACGCCTGGTGGTGGACGAAAACGAGAGTTACGCTTCACGACGAGGGAATCTCCTACAAGTCACCGTTCAGAGAAAAGGATCTTCGGTGGGACGAAATCACGGAGACCCGCTATGGCCAGCAGCCCCTCAACGCGGGCGCACACTTCGGGCTCATCGGATGGCTGATCGCGGCGATGGCTCGGGGGAACAACAAGATGATCCGGTCATTTGAATTGATCGGCCCTCACAAAATCGCAATCAATTCCAATATTCGCGATGTGGAAGAAATCGTGCGGCTCGCCTTGGCGGCCGTCAACCCGCGGCTGCGGCAAGACGCCGAGCGGATCCTCAACTCCGGCGGAACGGTCTCCTTCGGAAAGATTTCGCTGTCTCCCGGCGGCGTCATCTGGAAATCGAAGGAGCCAATTCCCTACACCTCGCTCATGAAATGCAAAATTGATGGCCCGATGCTGCGCATCAAAGCCGAAGGAAAATGGTTGGACAACATCGCCGTCACGGCAAAAAAGGTCCCCAACATATTTGTTTTGTTGGATCTGATCGAAGCAAAACGGTCAACGATGACTGGAAAGCCGGCGCTCGCGATGTCTGGTTCCTCAGCCAATCAATACCTGTGATCAACGATGAGACGCTGCTACTTCCGCAGACTTTAGGCCTTGGCGGGGTTTTCTCCGCGTGTGAAGCCGGGGGCGGGCCGCAATTCAGGCCGCACCGTTTTGGGATCCACGCTGGGCGCCGGGGGAGCCTGCGGAGGCGGCGTGCGCGGCTTTTCCGGAAGCGGTTTACCTTCCATGAGAAGTTTCACTTCCGCAGCATCGATAACTTCTCGTTCGAGCAAGGCCTGCGCAACGCGTTCGAGAACATCGCGATTACTCGATAGAATGTTGCGGGCGCAATCGTAGGCGTCGTTGACGATACGCTTCACTTCCTTGTCAATTTGGACGGCGGTGTCTTCGGAGAAATCGCGGTGTTGGGCAATCTCGCGGCCAAGGAAAATAGCTTCATCTTTTTTGCCGTAAGCAAGCGGCCCCAGTTCGCTCATGCCCCATTCACACACCATGTTGCGGGCGATGTCCGTGGCGCGCTCGATATCATTGCCGGCGCCCGTGGTGATGTGGCCGAGGAAAATTTCTTCAGCCGAGCGACCGCCCATCAAGACGGCGAGCATGCCTTCGAGATATTCTCGCGTGTAGGTGTGCTTGTCGGCTTCCGGCAACTGCATGGTTAAGCCTAGCGCCATGCCCCGCGGAATGATGGTGACTTTGTGCACAGGGTCGGCGCCCGGAGTCATAGCCGCAACGAGCGCGTGACCGGCTTCGTGGTACGCGGTGTTCTTCTTTTCCTCGTCGGAAAGAATCATAGACTTGCGCTCGACGCCCATCAGGACCTTGTCCTTGGACATCTCAAAATCCGCCATGGTGACGAACTTGCGGTTCTGGCGCGCGGCCCACAGCGCCGCTTCGTTCACGAGATTCGCAAGGTCCGCGCCGGAAAAGCCCGGTGTGCCGCGCGCGATGATGGAAAGCTCTACGTCATCACCGATGGGCACTTTGCGCGTATGCACGCGCAGAATCTCTTCCCGGCCCTTCACATCGGGGCGCGCGACCACCACGCGGCGGTCAAAGCGGCCGGGGCGAAGCAACGCCGGATCAAGAACGTCCGGCCGGTTGGTTGCCGCGATTAAGATCACGCCTTCGTTGGATTCAAAACCATCCATTTCGACGAGCAGGGCATTCAAAGTTTGCTCGCGCTCGTCGTGGCCTCCGCCCAAGCCCGCGCCGCGATGACGGCCGACGGCGTCAATTTCATCAATGAAAATGATGCAGGGCGCATTCTTCTTGCCCTGTTCGAAAAGGTCGCGGACGCGGCTGGCGCCCACGCCGACAAACATTTCCACGAAGTCGGACCCGGAGATCGAAAAAAACGGAACGTTCGCTTCACCGGCAATAGCGCGCGCAAGAAGAGTCTTTCCCGTGCCTGGGGGGCCAACCAGCAAAACGCCCTTGGGAATGCGACCGCCAAGTTTCTGGAATTTCTGCGGATCTTTCAGGAATTCGATGATTTCCTGAAGCTCTTCTTTGGCCTCATCGGTTCCCGCAACATCCTTGAAAGTGGCTTTTTTCTGCTGCGCGGAAAGCAGACGCGCTCGGGATTTGCCAAAGCTGAGGGCTTTGTTCCCGCCAGCTTGCATCTGGCGCATTAGGAACAAACAGAACCCGACGAGAAGGAGAAGAGGGAGGCCATTGAGGAGGAGCAGGACCCAATCAGCGCTGCGGACTTCCTTGACCTTAATCTGCACCGCCTTGTCGCGCAGTTCCTTGGTTACATTGGGGGAGTCTTCTTTTGCGATGGTTACCTCGAACTTGCGGTTGGCGGGATTCTTGTACTCGCCCTGGAGGTCGTAGCTGACCTGGCCAAGATACATGGTGAGTTCTTTGACGTCGCCGGCTTCGACTTTTGCCATGAACTCGCTGTAGCTTGGCTGCTCTTCGCGGGCCTGGCCTCCGTTGGCGGAGACCAGTTTCCAGAGCATCACGCCCAGTAAGACGATGGACATCCAGAAGAGAATTGTTTTTACCGTCGAGCTAGAATTCACGTTTCCCTCTCTGATTCCGGAAGCCGCCGCGCGCTGCCTCTATCATGCTTTCTTTTTTCGTCCTTTGCCACTTTTTCGGGATGAATTGTTCGTCCCCGAAGAAAGCTGTTTGTGATTTCGCCCAATTCCATTGGGGGAGGCCAAGCCGTACCCTACCCATACTAGGTTAGATGCAGTCCGGAACCCAAAGTAATCGGGCTCCAGGGCCACGCGGCGCTTGCCGGGCTTGTCCAAGAGAACCGCCAGCCGGATGGAACGCGGCTGGCTTTCGCCCAGGCGGCGCAGAAAGAAATCCTGCGTCACGCCGCTTTCGAGCACTGCATCCACAACCAAAACGTCTCGCCCCTTCAATTCCGGACGCGAGCCAAACAAAACTTCGCGCCGCGCGTGACCATCTTGATCGACGTCCCGCACGTCTTCGCGGACAAAATGGCAGACCGTTGGGGCGTCAATATGCCGGATCAAATCAGCGGCGAAAACAAAGCCGCGGTCCAACGTTACGACTACGTCCAGCCTCCGGCCTCCACATTCGCGGGAGATTTCCTTCCCTAACTCAGCGACGCGAGCCGCGATGCGGACAGCGGAATAAATCGCCCCTTTCCGCGCGCTCAAATCTTTTCCTCTGCAATCACAATCCCCGTCCGGGTCTTTTCATCTGCCGCAAAATCGGCGGCCACCGGAAAGCCGCGGGCCCAAACGAGGACTCCGTCACTGGTCAGCACAGGCCAGCCCTCCCGCTCCCAGCGGCTGACGTGCTTTTCGTTCCATAAGCGTTTCAGCTTGTGGGCGTTCTGATGGCCGGAAGGGCGCAACCGATCTCCGGGACGCCAATTGCGCAGGACTAGAGGTGAACGCAGGCGCTCGCGGTCCAGGACCATCTCCCGCTTATTATCTTCCTCCCCCTTGGAAGGCCAGTCAATCACTCTGAGACGGAAGACACAACCCAATTCCGGAACGTTTACGTCCTGCGCGCCACGCGACAAATCGATGTTGTATTCGAAGCTGTGATTTGCGGTGCGCGTTGCGTGTGCTTCCGTTTTGGGGACGGAGCGAAAGAAGAGAGCTTCCCGGTCTTTTCGTACTTCCACGCCG